>JBFEVY010000368.1:0-3274 GCA_041546665.1 Spongiibacteraceae bacterium
AGAGGATGACCTCACCACGGCAGCGGGCGAAGAATTTTTGCCCCTTTTTGAGATAGTGGAGGCCTTTTACCTGGCGGCCCTCCATTTCAAGGCGCGTCGCCAGGGACGATGTTTCTATATGTAGATTACTTCGCCGACGTGCGCGACGCAGATAAGTTTTGGCAACACTTTGCCTCAAGCCGTTTTTGATGTTGACCTGAAAATAGCCCGCGCCTTCCTGGTCTGGGCCGTTGAAATCTTCATTGCGGGGAATCCCGCATTCCTGCGCCGCCTGGATGTACATTTCCGCCATATCGTATTTGTCGGCAACATCGTCCACCCAAAGTTGGCCGTCTGCGCCGTGATAGTCGCTGGCGCCGCGCTGATTGCATTCGCTGCGTTTGAACAGCGGCAACAGGTCGTCGTAACTCCAGCCGGTATTTCCCATCGCTGCCCAGTCATCGTAGTCCTGCCGCTGGCCACGGATATAGACCATACCGTTGATCGAGCTTGAGCCGCCTAGCAACTTGCCGCGAGGTTGATCGATCCGCCTGCCGTTGAGATGCGGTTCAGGCTCGCTTTGGTAACACCATGAAAATTTGGGGTTTTTCATGGTGAAGGCAAAACCCAGGGGAATATGGACAATGGGGTTGCTGTCGCTGGTCCCGGCTTCCAACAGTAATACTGACCGGCTGCCGTCTGCGGTCAGGCGTTCAGCCAAGGCGCAGCCCGCAGAGCCGGCGCCGACAATAATATAGTCGTAAAGTTTTCCCATGACCCACCTGTATGACACTGTTTTTCTTATAGGTGGATACCTTAATCAGTAATGTTTCAGGATAAAAGTTATAAATATGTAACCTAACTGCCGGGCTCGCCCAGTGGACCTTGTGAAAGCAGTGTGTCCACCGCTGAGGGCCAGCCGAACCGTGTTAATAAGCCTGAGAACACCGTGTCGAGGGGGGCCGTAATTGTGAGAAGTTCTCCGCTGACTGGGTGTCGTAGGTTGATGGCAGCGGCGTGCAGTAGCAGGCGCGGGCAATCCAGTTCCTTGGCAAAGTAGCGGTTATGGCGGCCCCGGCCGTGTTTGGCGTCACCGATAATGGGATGGGACAGGTGCTTCATGTGGCGGCGTATCTGATGGCGGCGACCGGTGATGGGTTGCACTTCAACCAGGGAATACCGGGAGCAGGGGTAGGTTTCGATTGCTGCGTCGATTTCAGTCTGTGCGAGGCAGCGATAAAGGCTAACCGCCTCCTGCGGCTCCTCACGGTGCTGCCCTCGCGCGTACTTGTCGGGGTCTTCCCGCAGGGCGTGGTCAATGCGACCTACGTCGGGACAGTGGCCGCGTACCACGCACAGATAACGTTTGGTGACATCGTGCCCGCGTATCTGTTCGGACATTTGCGTAGCGGCAGATTTGTCCAGGGCAAACACAAGCACCCCCGAGGTCGGCTTGTCGAGGCGGTGGAGCGGATAAACGAATTTGCCAATCTGGTCGCGCAACAATTGCACGGCAAAGCGGGTTTCGTGGCGGTCGACCGGGCTGCGGTGTACCAGCAGCCCCGCTGGTTTGTTGATTACGACAAGGTGGTTGTCCTCGTAAAGGATTTCCAAAGGCGGAGTTTCGGTGTTCATGTGAAATTTGGGTGCCTGGCCACGAAAATGTATTTGTACGGATGATTTCCGCTAGATGAAGACTTTGTCATATTCTGGTCGATGACTTGTTTGTGAATTCTTGCCGGTGGTAGATTCGCCGGAATGCATAATTCGAATATTACGTTATCCGGAGGAACGGTGGCTAAACGCTTTGCTTGTCAGGCCGTAGATATGAGCTTTTTTGAAAAAGCGCCGTTTGTCTACGTGGCGGAACAAGAGGTCAAGGTCAGCGCAGAGGCGGTGTTTGCGTCGCTGCAATCTGCCGAAGACTGGCCGTGTTGGGCGATGCCAATTCAGCGTGTTGAGTGGACTTCCCCAGAACCCTTCGGAATTGGTACGACGCGAACAGTATATATGGTCGGCGGCTTGACCGGCTACGAAGAATTTATCGCTTGGGAGCGGGGCAGGGAGATGGCGTTCTGCTTCACCCATGCCAGCAAAAATAATGTGGAATCATTTGCCGAGCGCTACCAGATTGAGCCGCTGGGGCCGGATCGGTGTCGTGTGCGCTGGACCATGGCAATGAAGCCCAGGGGAATCGGCAAATATTTTATGCGGGTGTTCAGCCCTGCGCTGCGTATGGGTGTGAAAATGATGTTGCGCTCGCTGCGCCGGTTGATGGAGCACCGGGTTCCGGCTACCTCGACAAAATAAGCAATTTTTATCGCAGATATCGGGGCGTAAAAAAGGGCGCGTCCATTACTGGTTGCACCCTTTAGCAAGTCTACAGCTTTGGTTTCCTTGCTGCGGAACTCAGTTTTTAGCGAGCTTTTTTGCTGCGGCGATCTCCGCATTCAACAGCGTAATAATTTTCTCTACGTCGGCTGCGCTCATCGGGCCTTCGTGGATATGCTTGATCTTGCCCTGATTATCAACCAGCGCGACGACCACCGCGCGGGGGTCGAGGTCCCAGGCTTTTACGCCAACGCCTTTATTATCGGCAATGATTGTTGCACTGGGGTGGGCGCGTTTGTTCTTAACCAGTTCGCTGGCAACCAATCCGGCGGTGCCCCACATCGCCTCGGCGAGATTGACAACCGAAATGGATTGCAAACTGCCTTCTGCGTAGGCTTCCTGATCGAGGCGGGTGCGCAGTGGCGCAATAATTCCGTCGGCGGACATGCGCGCGGGCATGTGGAATATCAGTGCGGGCAGGCCGGTTTCAATCGTGCTGCTGTCCCAGGCCGCGTAGCTGACCTCGTCGCCCTTTAAAACATATTCGCCTTTGCTTTCGATGTGCAGCGCGGGAACGGTGCTGCCAACTTCCAGTGCGTTGGCGGCAAACGCCAGACTCGACAATAACAGACCGGATAACATATTCCGAACATGTGACATGGATACTGCCCTCTACTTGATTTTATTCAGTGCGCGAGCATAACACGGCGGTGTAAACGGGAAGATGACGCTTGTGTCATGATTCGCGCTGCGCGTTGATCTTGAGTGAATAATAGAGCGTCAAATCTTAATCTTAGCTGAATGCGCTCTCAATCCTGTAAATGAACGATAAGGCGCCTGTGCTGGGAGCCGTGCCGATGCTCCCAAAGGTAGATCCCCTGCCAGGTACCAAGTGCCAGGCGGTGATCGACAATGGGTATGGCCAGCGAGCTGGCAGTGAGGCTGGCCTTGATATGGGCGGGCA
>JBFEVY010000303.1:0-4348 GCA_041546665.1 Spongiibacteraceae bacterium
GATAGGCTTCCCCCGCCTTCAATTTATCGCACCCGGACACCGTAAACTCGCGGGTATGCGACTCGATCATTCGGTCCATGTAGTGCTTAACGATAAGCTGAAAGTCGGCTACCGAAGACACGCCTTTGAGTTCCCGCGACAACAAAAACCGCAGACCCGGCCGCAACAAGCGGGGAAACAGTTTGTACAGGCGCGGCAGGCGCAGTGCCGCCACCGCGCCCAGCATTTCATCTTCTGCGAGCAGACGCGCCACAACGGCGGCAACTTCATCGTCAGCATAAGGCCTAATATCGGCAAATTTATCCATTATTTCGTATTACCCTGTTACCCGAGCTACAGGCCACGCCTGGCAGGGGCACTCAAAATCAAGGCCGCTATTCTAATCGCCCGGCGGCCTGACGAACAGGACAACACAAAAAGAATCAAAGCGGCAGTTTGCCTGACATCGCCACCAACTCCTGGATATTGCGCGCCCCCAATTTGTGCATCATACGGCTGCGATGGGCTTCCACGGTTTTTACGCTGCGCCCGGTGGCCTCGGCAATATCCCGGTTTTTCTGGCCTTCTACTACTCTGCGCGCCATCTCCCGCTCGCGTGGAGTCAGGGTCTGCCAACACAGCTGCAACTGCCGGTCCCGCTGCAGATCAGCCAACACCGACTTCCTCTTGGCCAGGGTTGCCGCTAGCAATTCCAGCAGTTTTTTATCATCAAAGGGCTTTTCAATAAAATCACTCGCCCGATCCTTCATCGCCTGCACCGCCGCGGCGACATCGCCGTGCCCGGTCAACATGATCACTGGCAGGTCGCAGTCGGCCTCCCGCAGCTGGCGAAGCAGGGTCAAACCACTTATACCGGCCATACGGATGTCCAGCAGTACCACCGCTGGCTCACCGGCGGCTTCTGCCGCGTCGGGCTCACCAAGACCCGCTGCCAAAAAGGCCTCAGCGCCATCAAAAGCGCGCACACCAAAGCCCGCTCCCTCAAGTAACCAAACCAGCGACTCGCGAAAATCGCGATCATCATCCACTACAAAAACCGTCAAGATTGCTTCCTGCCCAATATCTTAAATTTGTCCGCTCAACACATTATACCCACTCACCCCACGGTCTAAGTGTTTTGGGAAATGGCAGCCGCGTCGACCGCGGCAAACTCCAGGTAGAAACAACTGTATGAACTGCCATCACTGTCAATCCTCAACACACCGCTGTGCGCCTCGACAATACCACGCACAATTGCCAGGCCCATCCCTACCCCGTCCGGCTTGCTGCTGACATAGGGCTCCAACAAACTCTCCCGCAATTCGGGCGCCACACCGCCCGCCCAATCCGTCAGGCTCAGGCAGACCTTCCCCGCCTCTCCCCAGACCTTTAAGGCCAGTTTTTTCTCATCAACTGTGGTTTCACGGTAAGCCTCAATGGCATTCTGGAGAAGATTGATCAGCACCTGCTCCATCTGCACCCTGTCAGCATTAATAGGCAGGCGCGCCTCAGCGTAGTCACAATCGAGGCTCACTCCCTCGCGCTCAAGCTGATAGGCCATAAACCCTGCAACATCGCGACACACTTCCACAAGATCCAGCACCTCCAGACGATAAGGCGCCTTGCGTGCCAGACTGCGAAGGCGCTTGACGATGGCCGCGGCCCGCTCCGCCTGCCGGGCAATGCTTTGCAGAGGCTGGGTCAATTCCGTCGCGTGGCTTACCCGCCCCTCTTCAATTTGCCGCAGGGCGCCTCGGGCATAGTTTAGCGAGGTGGCCAGGGGCTGGTTGATTTCATGCGCCAGGGTCGTCGCCATTTCCCCCAGCGCCATCAGTCTTGAAACATGGGCCATTTCATTCTGAAAATGCAGCGCCTCCTGTTCGGCCCGCAACTGCGCGGTCAAATCGCGAATAATCAGCGAAAAACACAGACCGTCATCACCGTCATTAAGACGCTCCGCCGGCGCATCCCGGTGGGCCTGCACTTCCTGCAGTGCCATCGTGCGCCCGGCGAACTCGGGGCTACCCAAGCGCAGCGAGCCGCGCCAGACACCTTCACGTTGCGCCACCCCCACGGCCTCTCGGCAAATTTCCGCAAAGCTCCCCACATCCAGCAACAAGGCCAGCGACAAATTCGCCGAGACCGCGCGCAATTGAAACGCGGCCTGCGCAGCCTCGTTCATATAATTCACCCGCAGTTCGGCATCACAAAACACCACCATATCCGAAGACGACGCCACCACCGACGCCAGGCGGCGACTAAGCCGCTCTGCGTCTAGCTGCGCGCTGATATCCCGTGTCACCGCAATTATTTCGCGCAATTCACCGGAGATCGGATCGCGCACCGAGCGATGGGTACTCTCAACCCAGGTATAGCGGCCATCGGGGTTGAGATGGCGGTAGCGAAAGGTGCGCAGGCCAAAGCGGCGTATCGCCGGGATGGTCCGTTCACACATGGCGCGGGCGTCATCGGGATGAAAGAAATCATAGGCCGGCCGGCCGAGCAGGTCCTCGGGGCGATAGCCCGAAATCCTCTCCACCGCGGGATTGACCGAGGTGTAGGCCCAGTCCCCGGGGCGGTGAGTGGAGATCATATCCCCCGAATGCTCAACCAGTTCCCGATAGCGCTCGCTGCTTAACTCTTGAGAAAATTTTTCCTTCATAGACAACCAGTTATCCAGCCATGCTCACAAAACCAAGGGTTTACCCTTATATTTCTATGACATTGCTATATAATCGCCAACACAAGCAAGGGTATACCCTTAACAAACAGTAAGTATAACCAAAAATCGCCACAACTCTCCCGCGAGGCATGCCATGCAAAGCACTCTCCTGAATGACCGCGATATCCAGTTTCTGCTGTATGAATTCCTCGACACCGAGGCCCTTAGCCAGAGGCCACGCTACAGTGAGCACAGCCGCGAGATTTTCGATGCCACCCTCGATACGGCGCGCAATATCGCCGAGCGTTACTTCGCCAACCACTACAGCAAGGGCGACGCCAACGAACCCCAATTTGACGGCGAACGCGTCACCCAGATTCCAGAGACCGCCGAAGCCTGGCAGGCCTTTGCCGACGCCGGCTTTCTCGCCGCACACTACGACAGTGACCAGGGCGGACTGCAGCTTCCCGAAATTATCCTGCGGGCCTCCATGGCCTATATCAGCGCCGCCAATATCGCCAGTGCCGCCTATCCGTTTCTGACCATCGGCGCCGCCAACCTGATTCACAGCTTTGCCAGTGACGCGCATCGCCAGCACTATCTCCCCCATATGCAAAATGGTCGTTTTGCCGGCACCATGGCGCTGACCGAACCCGACCAGGGCTCGGCGCTGGCAGATATTCGCACCACAGCGAAGCTCGACGAAAATGGGCAATACCGCCTGTTTGGGCAGAAAATGTTTATCTCCGGCGGCGACCAGGCCATCACCGAAAATATTATCCACATGGTGCTGGCGCGGATCGAAGGCGCCCCGGCGGGCACCCGGGGGATTTCCCTGTTTATCTGCCCGAAATACCTGGTGAATGACGATGGCAGCCTCGGCGAGCGCAATGACGTCGCCCTGGCCGGTTTGCTGCACAAGATGGGTTACCGCAACACCACTTCTACCGTACTGAACTTTGGCGAAAAAGACGGCGCCAAGGCATTTCTGGTCGGCGAGGCCGGCCACGGTCTGAAATACATGTTCCAGATGATGAATGAGGCCCGTATCGGCGTGGCCCTTGGCGCCGCCTGTCTGGGTTATCAGGGCTACAACGACTCCCTGAACTACGCCCGCGAACGCAAGCAGGGCCGCCACCCCTCCGACAAAGACCCCACGTCGCCACAACTTGCCCTGGTCGAGCACGCCGATGTTCGGCGGATGCTACTCGCCCAAAAGGCCTTTGCTGAAGGCGGGATGGCACTGTGTTTTTACGCCAGCTCGCTGGTTGAAGAAATCCGCACCGGTGAAACCGAACAGGCCCGCAACGATGCCGGCACCCTGCTCGATTTCATCACCCCCATTGTTAAATCCTGGCCTTCCAAATACTGCCTGCAGGCCAATGAATTGGCGATTCAGGTATTGGGCGGCTCGGGATATATTCGCGAATACCCCGTTGAGCAATACTATCGGGACAATCGCCTGAACCCGATTCACGAGGGTGCCGAGGGCATTCACGGCATCGACCTGCTCGGCCGCAAACTGCCCTACGCCAACGGCGCCGCCTACAAATTATTCCGGCAGCAAGTCCTGCAGTGCGCGACCGACGCAGGACAACGCGCCGGAGTCTGTCCATTTCCGAATCGGCGGAAACTCGCTAACTGCCACTGAGAGCGCATCGCAACGAGGCCGTGATTGCGCAGGAAGGGCATCCAGTTAGTCTCCGA
>JBFEVY010000079.1:0-11764 GCA_041546665.1 Spongiibacteraceae bacterium
AATGCCGACCAGAACGCAGTAACGGTGATCTGGCCAAAGGGCGAAGAGGCGATCCCCCTGGCAGGCAAGTCTCAGCTGGCTCGGCAACTCATCAAAAAAATCGGCCAGCAGTATTTGGAACAGCTATTATGAATACTATGCGACACTGCACAGAACACGGCCTGAGTTATGCTGCGCACCACTAAAACCCGCCCTGATCACTGGACAGTATTGCGACGCTTACCGATGATGGTAGGCAACCCCGCCTGACACAGGGAATAACGTGCAAACACTATGCTGAAGCGAACAAAATCAAAATCGCCATCACCCAACCCCGCGTTTTCAATGGGCAAGAATCAACGGGATATTGTGATCTCGGCAGTGTTGTCAATCGGCCTTATTTTTGCCGCGTTCTTCTGGGTACAAATGCGAGAACGTCCCCGCGCCCTCGACGTTCGAGTCAGCAGTGTCACCACCAACCTCGCCGACCACCAGCAGCGCATTATTTCCTCTGCTATTGAGCAGTTGAGCACACGCGTCAAAGCGCTTGCCCACAGCGATATTATCGTCAACGGCCTGACCGACAAGGAATTAGGCCCATACGAAAACCTCATTGGTCAGGCCTTTCCTGAAGCGAAACAGGGCAAACTGATTCGCATCGGCACGCAGGGCATCGCGGATATCCACACTGAGCTCAATCGGCTGCGCAACAACATTGAAATCGATATGCTGCGCAAAACCATCGACAGCGGTGAGATTGTCATTGAAGCCTACCAGGATGGTAAATCCTGGCTGATCTCCTTTACCCAGCTCGCCAGTCCCGAAGGCGCGCTGTTCATCACCTTCCCGGCCACCCATTTTTCGGGGACGCTTCGCAACACTGCCGGCAACGATGTCCACGACGAACTCGTTCAGACCTATAAGTCCCGCAGCGAAATCGTGATTCCCGCAGCGGAACACAGCTACCCGCAATATGTGACGACCCGCTCCCTGCCGGTACCGGGCTGGACACTTCAGGTCTACCCCACAGAAATGCTGGTGCAGTCACTGCGCACCGACGACACCATGTTGTGGCTGGTCTGTCTGATCTGCGTCGCCTTAATCGCCGGCAGCCACGCCATTGCCTTTATCCGCACGATCGAGACCGCCAGGGCGACGCAGCAACCCGCTACGCCGAAGGCCGCCCCGGCCTCACCACCCAGCCTCGAAGAACAAGTTGCGCGCAAGCTCGCCGCTCAGAAAATGCAGCCCCCCTCACAGGAGCGCTTCGACCCCTTGTTTGGCGACGGGCCGCCGCTGCCGGAAATCTCGGAGAGAAACGCGAATGCCAATTCACACTCCTCCAGCGACTCACCACCGCCTGCGGAGTGCTTTCGTGCTTACGACATTCGCGGCATCGCCGATACCCAGCTCAGCGACCAGAATTGCTATGCTATTGCTCGTGCCATCGCCAGCGAGGCCATCGCGCGTGGACAACGCAAGATTCTGCTTGGCCGAGACGGACGCCTCAGCAGCCCGAGAATTCGCAAAGCCGTCGTCGACGGCCTGTTGCAAAGCGGTGTAGATGTGATCGACCTGGGCCTGGTCGCAACACCGATGCTGCAGTTCGCCAGCCACGAACTCAATATCGGCAACACCCTGATGATTACGGGCAGCCACAACCCCGGCCAATACAACGGCATGAAGATCAACATCGATTTCAAAAGCCTTGGGGAAGACGACATCCAGGCCCTGCTCCGACGCATCGAGGCCGGCGAATTTGAAAGCGGCAATGGCGAGCTCAGCAGCGAAAGCATCGAGCAGCGCTATATCGACCGCATCTGCAGTGACGTGGTCGTTGCACAAACCCTTAAGGTCGTCATCGATGCGGGCAATGGCGCCACCAGTAATATTGTCGTACCGCTCTTCGAAGAATTGGGCTGTGAGGTTATTCCCATCAACTGCAAGGTCGATGGCAACTTCCCGAGCCACCCGCCCGACCCCACCATTGAAGAGAACCTTGTGGAGCTGTGCGACGCAGTAAAAGAATATGAAGCCGATATCGGCATCGCCTTCGACGGCGACGGCGACCGGGTTGCCGTGGTCAGTGGCAGCGGCGCCTGCCCCCGCGCCGACCAATTGCTCATGATTCTCGCCGACGACATGGTCAGCCGCAATCCGGGCTGCGAAATTCTGTTTGATATCAAATGTACCCGCCTGCTTCCCGAGCTGATCCTGACCCGGGGCGGACGCCCGACCATGTGGAAGTGCGGTCACTCCTTTATGAAGCGCAAAATGCAAGACACTGGCGCCCATCTGGGCGGTGAATATTCAGGGCATATTTTCTTCCATGAGCGCTGGTACGGCTTTGACGACGGCATGTATACTGCCGCCCGCCTGCTGGAAACACTCAGCCTCGCTGGCAGTTCGGTCGATGCGGAACTGGCCAGCTACCCGACCCTGATAAGTACCCCGGAAATCATTATCCCGGTTGGGGAGGAGCGCAAGTTTGCCATTGTCGAGGCCTTTGCCGAGCAGCAGCATTTTGAGCAAACCAATATTATCGACATCGACGGCATTCGCATTGAGACCCCCACTGGCTGGGGCCTGATTCGCGCCTCCAACACCGGCCCGTCGCTGAGCCTGCGCTTTGAGGCAGAGACCGAAGCAGCCCTGGAATCACTGCGTAGCGGATTCCGGGAGATCCTGAAAGGCATTGATCCGGCGCTGGCTGATAGTCTTTAATAAGCATCTTTTTCATCAGTAACATATACGAGTCGACACCATGTCTCTAAGCCGCAGCGCAGCAGGCGATATCGCCCGCGTACTCACCGAAGCCCTCCCTTATATTCAGCGCTTCACCAACAAGACAATAGTCGTGAAGTTCGGTGGCAATGCCATGATCGACGACGAGCTCAAAGAACACTTTGCCCGCGATATCGTACTGATGAAACTCGTTGGCATGAACCCGATTGTGGTGCACGGCGGCGGCCCGCAGATCGGCGATCTACTGAAGCGACTCAATATCGAATCCCACTTTGTCGATGGCATGCGTGTCACCGACTCCGCAACAATGGACGTCGTCGAAATGGTACTGGGCGGCAGCGTCAATAAGGAGATCGTCTCCCTGCTCAACCATAACGGTGGCAAGGCGATTGGTCTCACCGGGAAAGACGGCCAGTTGATCCGCGCCAAAAAGCTCAAAGTAACCCAGAAAACACCAGAAACCTCCGTCCCGGAAATTATCGATATCGGCCATGTTGGCGAAGTTGAGTCCGTCAGCACCGAAGTGCTGGACATGCTGGTCAACAGCGACTTTATCCCAGTTATCGCCCCCATCGGCGTGGGCCCGGACGGCGCCTCCTACAATATCAATGCCGATCTGGTGGCAGGCAAAGTCGCGGAAGTTCTCAAGGCCGAAAAACTGATGCTACTGACTAATATTGAAGGTTTGATGGACAAGTCCGGCAAGGTACTCACCGGTCTCAGCACCAAACAGGTCGACAAGCTGATTGCCGACGGCACGATCTACGGCGGCATGCTGCCCAAAATTGGCTGCGCACTTGATGCGGTCAAGGCAGGGGTTCACAGCGCCCATATCATCGACGGACGCGTGCCGCACGCCGTACTACTGGAAATTTTCACCGACACTGGTGTCGGCACCCTCATTACAAATAACAACGCAAACGCATAAGCTAGCCGCTTACGACAATACAAGGTAACCGTATCAGCATGAACAAGCGCCCCTCGCGACGCGATGAAATTTTGCAAGCTCTGGCCACAATGCTGGAAAGCCAGCCCGGCCGCATCACCACCGCCAAACTGGCGGCCGAGGTAGGGGTGTCTGAAGCCGCCCTTTACCGGCATTTTCCCAGCAAGGCGAAAATGTTTGAGGGATTGATTGAGTTTGTCGAGGACGCCATCTTCAGCCGCGTCAGCCTGATCGTCAGCGAAGAAGCCAACACCCCCGCACAACTCGCAAAAATTCTGCACTTGGTACTGGCCTTTACCGAGCGCAACCCCGGCATTACCCGCATTTTCAACGGCGACGCCCTGGCGGGAGAAAACGAACGCCTGCGCGCACGGATTACACAATTTTACGAACGCCTGGAAACCCAGTTAAAACAGATTCTGCGGGAAGCGGAGTTGCGCGAAGGTTTGCGTACGCGCATCACAGTCAACAGTACAGCAAACCTGCTGCTGGCCTGCGCGGAAGGTAGGATCAGCCAGTTTGTACGCAGTGATTTCAAGCGGCGCCCCACTGAAAACTGGGACGAACAATGGGAATTTCTCAGCGAACAGCTATTCCGCTAACACCGCTACCGGCGCCCCTCGGCATCGAGTTGCTGGCGCCGGAGTTTGACGCTCCCCAGAAGCTTGGCGAACCGCGCCTTGTCGCGCTCGTAGTTTTCAGCAACCTCATCAATTTCTTCGGTGCGCCGGGCGATCTGACCTTCGGTCGCCTCCACCTCAAGCCGCAAATCCCTGATCGTATCCAGCAGCTCCTCGGGCACAGACCGCCCCTGCCGCTCCATCTCCGCGGCGTCGGCCTGGTTCTTCAGCACCTGCTGCTTCACCACTGCAAGATTACTTTTCAGGATCGAAATCCGCACTCGAATATTGGTCAGAGCGCGCTGCTTGGCAACTTCAATATCATTGAGATCACTGTAGCGGAGCATCAGCGACTCGTCCCACTTGCGCATTTTTGCCTCGGCTTCGGCGCGCGCCTCAGTGATCGCCTGCTCCTGCTCCCATACCCGACGCTCTTGCGCACTGAGCTCCGGCGCAACGGTTTTAACGATACTGCCATCGGCGCGAATCACGTCGTAACCGCGGGGTATTGCCTCCGGCGGCACCTTATCGTCAATCACGATATCGCCATTAGCACCGGGATAGCGATAAAACACCGACTCACCAAAAACCGGCAAGGTCAGCGTCAATGTCGCCACTAAAATCAGGTATCGTCCAAACACCACTTTCTCCAACCACTCGCCTCAGGTTACCGCATACTTGTCACGGTAGGCACTAATCCGCGCAATAAGTTCGGCATCACCTTCACCCTGCGTGAGGAACTGCACAATATTTTCCAATTTTACAATACTGATGACGCTGAGTTGTTGCTCCTGCTCCAACTCCTGAATCGCTGACAACTCACCCTGCCCGCGCTCCTGACGATCGAGGCCGATGGCGACCCCCACCGTTTCAGCACCCGCGGACGAGATCATCCCAATCGCCTCGCGAATCGCCGTACCCGCAGTGATCACATCGTCAATAATCAAGACCCGCCCCTTGAGCGGCGCCCCGACTAACACTCCACCTTCGCCGTGATCCTTTGCCTCTTTCCTATTGTAGACATAAGGCACATCAATGCCATGGTGATCCGCCAGTGCACAGGCAGTGACCGCGGCCAGGGAAATCCCCTTGTAAGCCGGCCCGAACAACACATCAAATTCTACCCCGGCATCCACAATGGCGTCGGCGTAACAGCGCCCGAGAGCCGCCAGGGCCGCGCCGGTACAAAACCGGCCGGCATTAAAGAAGTAGGGGCTGACACGCCCCGATTTAAGGGTAAATTCTCCAAAACAAAGTGCGTCGCTGGCGATCGCCTGCTGAATGAATCGCTGCTGGTATTCCTTAATTTTCATATGGCTATTAACATCCACCCGGTTGAAATTCACAGTATCTTGACGGTATTTTACCGCTCTTATAGCAAAACTCACCGAAGAGACTCGAATTCTGGCGAAAATACGCCAAATTTCCACTAATCTCAGTGATAATAAGGCACTCGCGTATGCGATAATTGTTGTCAAATGAGATTCGTTGTAGTCTAGCCTTGAGATTACTCCCCCAAATGACAAAATGCAGCGTAGCCGGGGCTGCACAGTAGTAGCAATTGATCGACCGGATTTAACACACGGAATTTACATGAGAATTATCAGCTTTTGCGCTGACAGTATCGTCGATGCGGCAGAAAAAGGTTTTTTTGATTGGGTAACCAAGCAGGATGCCGACATTATCTGCATACAGAACCTGGGAATTGCAGAGTACAAATTGCGAGACGACGTCTATTTCCCTCGCGACTACAACCCTTATTTCTTCGATGCCGCCGACGGCAAGAGCAATGGCGTCGCCATATACTGCCGCCAACTCCCCAAAGCCATCATGACCGGGCTGGGTTTTCTCGACTTCGACATGGAAGGCCGCTATATCCAGGCGGACTTTGAAACCATCAGTATTGGCAGTTTGCTGGCCCCCACCGCCAGCACCGACCAGGAGCAAGTACGCAAAAACCAGTTTTTTGAGCAGTATCTGAACCACCTGCACAAGGTTCGCAACAAACGTCGCGACTTTATTATTTGCGGCAACTGGAACATTGCCCACAAGAGCATTGACGTACAAGACATGAAAGGCAATCACGGCGTATCAGGCTGCCTGAGCGAAGAGCAGCAGTGGCTGGAGCGACTGTTTCGCGAAGAGCAATACGCCGATGCCTTCCGCCTGGTCAACACCGACGCCGACGAGTTCAGCTGGTGGCCGGATAGTAATCCCGATGGCAAGGACGGCTGGCGCGTTGATTATCAGGTGGTTTCTGAGCGACTCAAGCCCAAAGTCGAATACGGCGCAATCTACAAAGTGCAGCAGTTCGGCAGCCACGCACCGGTCATCATGGACTACGACTACGAACTGCCGGAAAGCGCGTTTTAAAACTCCGCGCACAATCCGGTTTCGCGAGAGGAGGCTCTCCTCTCGCTATCTCACCTAGCTTTCCAGTGCGGCGCGCTGCGCAGCAATCAACTCACGAATTCCCTTTTCCGCCAAGTCCAACATTGCACCCATCTCGGCACGACTAAAACTGGCGCCCTCGGCCGTCCCCTGTACCTCGATGATCCCGCCCGCCTCGTCGATGACCACATTCATATCGGTTTCCGCAGTAGAGTCTTCGGCATAATCGAGGTCCAGCACCGGCATCCCGTCGTAGATCCCGACCGAGATAGCCGCAACCATCTGCAACAGTGGATCACCTTCAATCGCGCCGCTGCGCTGCAGCCCTCGAATTGCGTCGACCAAAGCGACACAGGCCCCGGTAATTGACGCGGTGCGCGTACCGCCGTCAGCCTGAATCACGTCGCAGTCCAGGGTAATGGTGTGCTCCCCAAGCGCCTCAAGATTCAAGGCCGCACGCAAAGACCGGCCGATCAAACGCTGAATTTCCTGAGTGCGCCCAGACTGCTTGCCCCGCGCCGCCTCGCGATCCATTCGACTACCGGTAGAACGTGGCAACATACCGTATTCTGCAGTCACCCAACCCTGGCCACTGCCCTTCAGGAAACGCGGCACCGAGGCGTCGACCGATGCGGTACAGATCACTTTTGTATTCCCCATTTCCACCAGCACCGAACCTTCTGCGTGACAAGTGTAGTTGCGGGTAATACGAATCTGGCGCTTTTCATCTGCTGCGCGCTGGCTCGGTCGAGTCATAATCTGGGAATTCCTATATCGGTAAAGTGCAGCCGGCATCGCCGGGCCTGAAAGCGGTCTATTATCGCATTCCCCCTGAGGGAATCACACTTTTTAGCTCCCACCACAAGCAAAAGGAAAACCATAAAAACCCTGAGTCAGGCACAGCCGCAACCACAGCAATGCTGAAGCCAGTAAGGAATCCGGCTAGAATAGGTCTTTCTGTGTCTTTACTGGTGAATAATTTTGACTATTTGCAGCATGACCGCCTTTGCCCACCAGCGTAGCGAGTTCCCATGGGGCAACGCCACCTGGGAGCTACGCTCTGTGAACCACCGCTATTTGGAGCTGTCGTTCAAGCTACCGGAGAGCTGGCGCCATCTGGAACCAAAATTACGCGATGAACTCAGGGCTCTTTTTCAACGCGGCAAGCTGGAGTGCAGCCTGAAGCTCCAACTTCAGGAAGAAGAACACACACTAAGCCTCAACAGTGAACTCGCCAATCAAATCATTGATAGCGCTCAAAGCCTGCGCGACCGCGTCGACAACCCTGCGCCACTAAACCTGCTTGAGCTGCTGCGCTGGCCCGGCGTCATTCGCCCGACAGAGTTGGACGGAGAGGCCATCGGCAAAGACCTGATGCAGAGTTTCGTTACCGCCACCCAAGAGCAACTTGCCAACCGCCACCGGGAGGGAGATGCGCTCGCAGCCCTGATTCAATCGCGACTAGAACAGATTTCTACCATTGTCGCCGATGTGCGTGCGCGCATGCCCGGCATCATTGAGCAGCAGCGCAGCAAGCTGATTCAGCGAGTAGCAGAACTCAAGGTAGAACTGGACAACGACCGCCTTGAGCAGGAAGTGGCTCTGATTGCCCAAAAGGCTGATGTCGACGAAGAGCTGGATCGCCTCGACACCCACGTTGCAGAAGTGAAGCGGGTACTCAAAAAAGGCGGCGCCTGCGGCCGACGCCTGGACTTCCTGATGCAGGAACTTAACCGGGAAGCCAATACCCTGTCGTCCAAGGCTGTTGTTACCGACAACACCCAAGCAGCGGTGGAATTGAAAGTGCTCATCGAGCAAATGCGGGAACAGATCCAGAATATTGAATAGAATCCAACAACCACCAGAGAAGTTCATATAATTGTTATTTATCAATAAGATAAATTAATATCAAGTCCATTTTAGCCCAATAACGACTCATAAAATCCAGTAGTTTTATGTAGCCATATTAGTAGCTATGCAGAATTATCGTCGGCTGATAGAATTCAAAACGCCTTCTAGCTACATGCAAAATCTATGAGCAAATTATCGGACATTCAACTTCGCGCTTGGGTTAATAAGGGAGCTGCTATTGGCGGGAAAAGCGATGGGAACGGGCTTACATTTACACTCTCTAAAGCTGGAACAGCCAGCTGGGTTCTCCGCTACAGGTATGGCGGAAAACAAAAGGAATTAACTTTAGGTAGATACCCAGACATTACTCTTTCCAAAGCCAGGGAGCTCGCTGCTGAACGGCGAGTCCAGATACACCAGGGCATCGATGTGGCAGCGGCCAAGCAAGAAAACATTGCCCGAGCTAAACAGAAAATCAATTTCAACGACTTAGCCAATCTTTGGCTAGACCACCACGTGAGAAGAAATCACAAACACCCTCGGGTAACAGAGCGAGTCATTGAGAGGGAATTATTACCAAGCCTTAGCAAAAAGGACCCCGCCAAAATCACCACTGCGGAAATTACCAACATTTTGGCAAAAATTACCGCCTCCGGAAGGCCAACCATCTCAAATGATGCACTAAGACACCTCAAATCAATCTTTTCATATGGCGAAGTACTTGGAGTTAACGACTCCAATCCAGCAGAAAAAATAAAGCTCAAGCATGCGGGAGGCACCGAAAAAGCACGCGAACGCTATCTCACCCAAAAAGAATTGTCTTCGTTCTTAAGGTCTATAAAAGAAGCCAGCTCAAGCTTCGGACGAGATAACCAGCTTTCCGTTTACCTCCTCCTCACTTTTGGATGCAGGAAAATGGAGCTCCTGGGAGCAAAATGGTCTGAATTTGACCTAGAAGGGGGCACTTGGCGGATACCATCCACTCGGACAAAAACCAGCGAATCAAGAGAACACCCACTTCCCCCGCTGGCCATTGACTGGCTCAATGAGCTGAAAATTAGGTCCTGCAATAGTGACTACGTTTTTCCGGCCCGACGCAAATCAATAAGATTTGGACATGTTTCGCCCGACACACTTTGGAGGGCCGTCAAGAAACTAAACCACGGATTAGAGGATTTCAATGTTCATGACCTTAGACGAACAAGCAGAACACTCATGGCAGAACTAGGCATTCCTTTTGACGTCGCTGAAAAACTAGTAGGCCACAAATTACCTGGAGTAGCCGCGATCTATGACCGGGGAAATTCCCAGCAACAGCAACTCGACGCCCTAAAAAGAATTACCAACAAAATTAATGAGTTAGCGAAATAGCCACACTTCGCAGCAACTATTTCCCCGCCGCTAATGAGCGTATCTATTTGATTTTCCAGGTTATTTTTTTATCTTTTGAGCTTTAATCCACAAAACAGCTATCAAATGGATTTAAACACCTAACGATTGCTTGGAAAGACCGAGTTACACACTTCTAAAAACCTCCTTCATTGTTAGATTTCTAGAAATCCTCATGCTCAAATAACCTTTCGTCGGTCCTTGATCGGATAGAGCTCATTTTCCTAGCATAGCACCCCTCGGTCAAATTTGTTTCAGACTCATTTCTGAGCCAGACAGCTTCGGATTACTTGAAATTTATACTCGGTCTTTATAAAAGATATCCGGAAAGAGTAAAAAAGGAGTTTTCAGGATGAGTAGACCCAAGTTCGATCACTACACAGTTGCTCAAACTGCCTTAATCTGGGATACAGAAGAGCGTTTTGTCTGGGATGCCTTCGAGTCTGGAGAGCTTCAGCTAGCCGTGTTGGCTGGGGAGCTGGCATCGGATCGGAACTACCAACTGAGGTTTTTCGATGAGGACGCCTGCACCATAGGAGAGAGCAAGACTATTCCAGACTATTTATATTTTAGTGGTTTGGATGCAACCGATTGGGATTACGACAAAAAAGAAGGTATCGTCAGGATTGACTGTTTTAGGGACATAGAAACGGGGAATAGCTACGAAATTCTCTTCTTGAACGAGCATTACCAACTTTCTGTAAGTGAATCAAAAGTTTTTGTAACTTCCCAGATGATGACTCTCCTTAATAGAGAACATGAAGTAATACCCCGACCTTTAGTCATTGATAGATTAAAGAAAGGGGACGTGCAAATCAGTGGGGATTGCGATCAGAAGAAGTTGAGTCCGAAAACAAAAAATGGGTATTTGAGATTAATTGCAGCGTTGTCAGAGGTAGTAATTGATGGATTGACAGGAAGAACTCATACGGACGCGCAAGCCGTTTTGAGCGCTCTAGAGGCATACTATAATAAAGAGCTGGAAAAGGTAGATGCCAAAAGTCGTGGAAGTTTTAGATTTCAAGAGCCAATAAAGGATAAAGCATTTGCCAAATACTTAGAAGAAGCAAAGGCGCTTCAGCAGTTTATTGATTTTAAAGAAAAGTTGTAGCGCAAGAAAATTTATATTACCCCTCCATCCTGACCATTCATTCCATTTCGTTATGACCTTCTATTCTGGGTGGTCGTGACTGATCACTCCGTTATCACTTGGCCAGCCTTTTTGAAGTTTCGTCTGAATTAGGCGTCAAATCCAGCGGGATACGTAACGCTGCTGCTGAGCAAGATGTGAGCTTACTTCCGTGGAATATTCCATTAACGTGCTGGAATATTCCAAAGTCTAGCCTTTTTATGTAATAAATTACTTTCTCCTCAAAACAAAGGAGAAGTTAATGAAAACATATCAAACTAGAAGCTCAATGCCCGAGAAGCTGGGGGGCACACCAGATAGGTTGATTCGATTACCTGAGGTAGTCGATCGTATCGGCTTTAAGAAAAGCAATATTTACCGATTGATTCAAGAGGACAAGTTTCCTAGACCTGTCAAGATTGGCTGTCGCGCTAGCGCTTGGAAAGAGTCCGAAATACAGGCCTGGATAAATGAATGTGAAGCTCAATCGAATCGAAAAGGAGAAAAGAAATGAACAATACAACTAAAAAATGGTGGTATCGAATAGTAAAAGAAGATGAAGGCTTTACTGTTAATAAGATTACAGAGGGAATGAATGTAACCTTGAGAAAGGTAAAGGTCTTTCAGCATGAGAATGAAGCTTTAGAATACGTCGCGCGAAAGTATCTAGAAATAACTAAAAAGGAATATAAAAATATAATGAGAGGAATGATG
>JBFEVY010000012.1:0-22606 GCA_041546665.1 Spongiibacteraceae bacterium
AAAGCCCGGATCCATTCCCTCTGCCTCACAGAAGGACTGCTGTTCAGTCAGCTCGATCATTGGCGCCGGCTCAGGCCGCTCACCATTCTTCGGCACCGGACGCAGGAAGAAGACCTCGTAAATACACTTGCGGTGGTCGTTCGCCACCGGGCGGAAGCGGTACAACATCGGCAGCGAAATACCGGGGAACATAAAAGTATTGGGGAACACGGTATAGGAGAAGCAGTCCAGCAGCTCTGAGTCCGACACATGACTCAAATCAGCGTTGGCGGCTTCTTCAAACATGCCACGGAACATCTTGGCCATCACCTGGCGAGCCGTTTCACCCTCTTTCAGGGTCAGTTTGGAATCCCCCATGGCACCGCTGTCACCCAGAGTGAATTGATCGAGAATATCCTGCTCAGTGTAACGGCCTTTCAAATGAGGACTCAGCACGCCCAGACTCGAAATAAAACGGTCGACGTGTTCGCCATAAAAATCGTACTGGGAATTGGCATCGGCATTGGAAACTGCGACCTGCGGGTGGGTCTCAATAACGTGGTAAGCCTCCATAAAGGCTTCCATGGTGAGCTTCCAGTTTGCCGGAATAATTTTTGAAACATGGCAGTGAATATAGCGGTCTTCGAGCCCCCAGGCGTCGAAGTGTTCCATAAACTCGGGGCCGAGATACTCCACCAGCGGCGGCGCGTCGTGATCCATATTGATAAATACGAAACCGTGCAGGAGTTCGACTTTCACTTCGGGCAGTGCCAGCTCCTCCTTCTTCACATGGGGGAAATCCCAGTCGCAGGTCACGCTCTTGTTGCTGCCGTCAATCTTCCAGGACCAGCCATGGAAGGGGCATTTAAACTCGTTAGCGAAGCCCTCAGTGCCCGACGCACGCAGTTTGGTACCCCGATGCAAACAGGCATTGTAATAGGCCTTGACCTGAGTCTCGGTTACCCTTGTGACAATAAAGGAGTAGCGGCCGATATCGTAAACGTAGTAGTCCCCCACTTCGGGAATATGCTCTTCCCGACAGGCAAATTGCCAGGTGCGGGTCCACAGTCGATCAAACTCCTTATCGGCAAAGGCCGGGTCAATATAGCGATCCTTGGAAATATCCTCGTCGCCCAAAAACTCGTAGGATTCCGAACACACCCAACCCGGCGCCTTCACCTCGTCGCCGGCAATAATTTCCTGAGTGGTCGGGGCATCGGGACAACGCGCCTCACCTTTTTTAAGATCTACTTGAGCAGTCATCGGTTTTCTCCCATCTAAACTTTTTTCAGGCGGCAATATTTTTATGGATTGCGCCATCTTTCATAATCAGGTGTAAATTCGCGGCATCGACCAGAATATCCGGGTTATCCAAAGGATTGCCGTCGACCAGAATCAGGTCCGCCAGATAGCCCTCTTTCAGCTCACCCAACTTTTCGTCCGTTCCCATGGTCATCATCGCTCCGCCCACCGAGGTCGCGCAGCGCAGGGCTTCTGCGGTGGTATAACCAAAGTATTTCACGAAGAAACCCACGTCCCGGGCGTTGGTCCCGTTGTGGCTCCAGGCAAAACCGTAATCCCCACCAATGGCATGGCGAATGCCCCGCTTGCGCAGTGCGGTATGGGTCTGGGCCGAGGCTTCGAGTAACTGGTCGATTCCCATCATTTTTGCCACTTCAGCCGGCATCCAGAGGTCCGCTTCGTAAAGCAGGGTGTGAAACAGGCTGACTGTCGGCACCACGAAAATGCGCTCCTTGGCCTCCTCCATCATGTCCAGGGTTTCCTCATCCGTGTGTTCACAGTGGAACAACACATCGACCCCGGCCTTGATACAGGTTTGGATGCCACCAATGGAACGCACGTGGGCATTCACCCGGCGTCCGTAGGCATGGGCCGTGTCCACGGCCATTTTCACTTCATCAAAGGACATCGGTGTCGTATGGGCAGGCGTACCGGGGTAAAACGGATCGCCAGAAACATCGAGTTTGATGTTGTCGCAACCTTCACGACAGGCCAGGCGAACGGCTTTGCGCATTTCTTCCGGGCCATCGACAATCATCGACGGGCCACCGGGGCGCGGATCGTGCAAGCGGCTCTCATCGCCCATGGCGCCGGTTACGGAAATCTCCAGTGACCCGGCACGCACCCGCGGCCCTTTCAGATTACCGGCGTTGATTTCATTACGTACGGCAACCCCGAGTCGCAATTTCGCTTCGGATGCCCCCCAGGCACTGGTAAAGCCCTGGTCCAGCAGCCGCTCTGCGACACGGGCCGTTAACAGGGTGTGCTCTTCAGGGGGCGGAGTAATCAGGTCCCCCGTTGCAGTGACATTATCGAAAGACAGATGCGCGTGACCTTCGGTCATCCCTGGCATCAAGAATTTGCCTGCGGCCTCAATAATCTGACAACCTTCGGCAGACAGCTGACCGGGAGTAGTGGAAACGGCTTGAATGCGGTTATCGACAACCACCAGGTCACCTTCAAAGGGAGCGGCTCCGCTACCGTCAAAAATCATCGCCTGGCGAATCAGCGTTTTGCTCATGGGACTGCGCCTCTTTTTCAAAAAATGAGTGTCATTATTTGAACGACATTATGCGCCCAGGGACGGTGGGCCAAAATGACCGTAAGCGCACAGCGACTTGCCTGCCCCTGCCAGCCTACTTATGGGCATGGGGCGAAATCAGTACACTCAGCCACAATCAAAACAGCGTATTACTGGAGGAATAAAAAATGATAAGAGGCATACACCACATCGCTGTACACGTTCACGACATGGACAAAATGATCAAGTTCTACAAAGAAGCCTTTGGCTTTGAAGTGGTTGGCGAGCCCTTTGCCTGGGAGAACGACGAATTTATCGACCGCATCGTCGCGGTCAAGGGCTCTGCAGCCCGCGGCGCTATGCTGAAAGCAGGGACCTGCTATATGGAGATGTTCCAGTTCAGCGCCCCCGAACCCAGCAACACCAAAGGACTGAATCCCTTCGACAAGGGCTACACCCACTTTTGCGTGGACGCCACCGATATCGAACAGGAGTATGAACGTCTCAAAGGGCTGGGAATGACGTTTAGCGAACCCGCCCCCATTGACGTTGGCCACGTAAAATCCATCTACGGTCGCGACCCCGAAGGCAACCTCATCGAAATCCAGGAAACCATCGACGCCAAATGCGATTTTCCCCTGGATGAACTGTCGCCCGTCGCCAAGAAATAACCCTGGCGAATCCATTGATGAGCAAGTCTGCTATTACCCTTGACGATAAATACGTCCAGCCCGCTGGACGTGTTTTTATGAACGCCAACCAGGCGCTGGTCCGCCTGCCGCTGGATCAGGCCCGCCGCGACCGCGCTGCCGGTCTGAAAACAGCGGGTTATATCTCAGGCTATCGCGGTTCGCCCCTCGGAGTATATGACTCTGCGCTTTGGGGTGCACAGAAACTACTGGACGAACACAATATCGTCTTTCGCCCCGGCCTGAACGAGGAGCTGGCGATCAGCGCGATTCGCGGCACCCAGGAACTCAAATGGTTTGGCAACTCGGAGTTCGACGGTATTTTCGGACTCTGGTACGGCAAGGGCATCGGCGTTGACCGGGCCTGCGAGTCGATGAAACTGGGAAACTTCGAGGGCGCCTCGGCCAACGGCGGTTTTCTGATTGTCGCGGGGGACGACCACGGCGGAAAATCCTCAGACAGTGCCCACCAGTCAGAGCACACCCTGATCGCCGCGATGGTGCCGGTACTGTACCCGGCAACGATCGGCGAGATCATTGAGTTCGGCCTGTTTGGCTGGGCCATGTCCCGCTTCAGCGGTTGTTACGTCGGCCTGAAGACGATCACCGACACCCTCGATCTCTCTGCCTGTGTCGACCTGCCCGACGCCTTTGCAAACTACACCACACCAAGAGACCTGACCCTGCCACCACAGGGCCTGAATCTGCGCCCCAACCTGCCTCCGCTGGAGGAAGAAGAGTGGCTGGTAAACTACCGCCTGCCCGCCGCCACGGCCTTTGCTCGCGCCAACAACATTGACCGGGTAGTGATCGATGGCACCCAACGCAAACTGGCCATCGTAGCCGCCGGCAAAGCTTTTCTGGACGTGCAGCAAGCCCTTGCCGACCTCGGCCTGAATGAGGCCAGATGTCAGCAACTGGGTATTCGCCTGTACAAACCCGGCCTGATCTGGCCGATGGACAAACAGGGCCTAAACGTTTTTGCCCAGGGCAGCGAGGCCATACTGGTTGTCGAAGAAAAGCGTCCTGTCATGGAAGACCAGATCGCCAGACATTTATACAGCCTCACCGCGGACAAGCGCCCCGCCTTGGCTGGTAAGCAGGACTTAAACGGCGCCGCATTACTGCCCTCGGTAGGGGAACTAAGCGCAGGGCGAGTGCGCCACGCTATTAAAACCCTGCTCGACCAACTCGGCGTGCAGGACGAACAGCTCAACGCGCGCTTCAGCAACTTCACCACACTTGAAGGTCGCGGTAGCGAAGTGGGTGGCAAGGTCAGCCGCCCCGCCTACTTCTGCTCTGGCTGCCCGCACAATACCAGCACGAAACTTCCCGAGGGCTCAAAAGCCATGGGCGGTATCGGCTGTCACGGCCTGGCCGCGGTGGTAATGGACCGGGACACCATGCAATTTATGCCCATGGGGCACGAGGGTTCGCCCTGGACCTCGGTAAGCCAGTTTGTCGACACCCCCCATATGTTCCAAAACATGGGCGACGGCACCTATTCCCATTCGGGCGTGCTGGCGATTCGCGCCGCGGTAGCGGCCAAGGCCAATATCACCTACAAGGTGCTGTACAACGACGCCGTCGCGATGACCGGCGGCCAACCCGTCGAACAGGACATCAGCCCGATCGACATGGTCAATCAGTTGCTGTCAGAAGGTGTACGCCCGGTTCACTTGATCTCCGACAGCCCGGAAAAGTATGCCCAGATCACCCTACCCGCCAATGCGTTCTTGAACCACCGCGACGAATTGGACAGCGTGCAAAAGACCCTGCGGGATACCCAAGGCGTTACCGGAATCGTCTACGAGCAAACCTGCGCCACCGAAAAACGCCGCCGTCGCAAACGCGGTTTGATGGAAGACCCCGACAAGCGCCTGTTTATCAATCCCGAAGTCTGCGAGGGCTGCGGTGACTGCTCGGTGCAGTCAAACTGTATCAGCATCACGCCGCTGGAAACGGAGTTTGGCCGCAAGCGTAAAATCGACCAGTCAACCTGTAACAAGGATTACAGCTGCGTAAAAGGTTTTTGCCCGTCCTTTGTCACGGTGACGGGGGCCAAAATCGCCGTGCACACCAGCGGCGACCCAACCCGTCTCGACCAGTTGATCAGCACCTTACCGACACCTGATCTCGCCCCACTAGATGAGTCCGGCTACAACATCCTCGTTGCCGGTATTGGCGGCACCGGCGTACTCACCATCGGCGCCCTGCTGGGTATGGCGGCACACCTCGACGACAAGGGCTGCACGGTCCTCGACCTGACTGGCATGGCGCAGAAAGGCGGTGCAGTCACCAGCCATATTCGCATTGGCCCCAGTCCAAAAAGCATCTACAGTTCGCGCCTCAGCGAGGGCATGACTGATGTGCTGCTGGCCTGCGATATGATCGTGGGCTCCGGCCAACCGGTGCTAAAAACCCTGCGGCCCGGCCACAGCGCCGCGGTGATGAATAACGACGTGGCCCCCACCGGTGATTTCCAGAGCAATAAATACCTGGACCTCGGCGAAGTGCGATTGCGCGCCGCGATCATCGACGCCCTGGACGGCGGCAAAAGCTTTGACCTTCACGCGGGCAGGCTGGCGACCGACCTCACTGGCGACAGCATCGGCACCAATATGCTGATGCTCGGCTTTGCCGCGCAAAAGGGCTTGTTGCCTTTGTCGGTAGAATCCATTGAGGAAGCGATTCGCCTCAACGGTAGTTTTGTCGAAGGCAATCTTCGCACCTTTGCCTTGGGGCGGCTTGCGGCACACGACCCCGCAGCACTGGCAAAAGAACTGGAGGACCACCCCGAGCCGGTTAAACTCGATACCGTCGACGACGTTCTCACCAGCCGTTCGGAACTGCTCAGCAACTACCAAAGCCCAAGGTATGCGCAGCGCTATCGCCACTTTATCAGCGACATCCGTCAGCGCGTGGCGGCGAAACAACTCACAAATGGCGAGGAATTTGTCCGCCAGGCTGCGCTGACCCTGGCAAAACTGATGGCCTACAAAGACGAGTACGAAGTCGCGCGCCTCTACACTGATCCCACCTTTATGGCGCGTATCAAAGCGCAGTTTTCCGGCGATTTCACGCTGCAATTCAATCTCGCACCGCCCATCCTGCCCGGGCGAGACCAGGCCACAGGTCGCCCAAAAAAACGCGAGTTCGGCCCCGGGATGATGCGCATGTTTTTGTTGCTGCGAAAACTAAAGGGGCTGCGCGGCACGCCCTTTGACCCCTTTGGCTATTTTCAGGAGCGCCGCCGGGAGCGCCAACTCATTGCTGAATACCGCAGCCTTATTGAAGATATCACCCAGCGCCTCGACGAAAATCGTCTCGACACCGGAATAGAAATCGCCCGCACCGCGTCGAATATCGCCGGTTACGGCCCGGTGAAAGAGGCTTCAATCGAGCAGTATTTCAACCGGTTGAAAGACCTGCTTACCGAGTTTGAAAATCCCGGCGAATCCGAAGAGAATGGCCCGCAACTGATCGCCAGGCAGCACTAAAATTTTTCGGTTTTCTGAAAAACAACACTGCCGTTGGCGTCGCTGGCAGCGACACAAATATAGACAATAGACGGAACGAGCAATAAACATGAAACTGAAAACTCGCATTACCGAACTTCTCGGCATTGAATACCCCATCGTCCAGGGCGGCATGATGTGGGTTGGCCGCGCAGAGCTTGCTGCGGCAGTCTCCAATGCCGGGGGCCTTGGTATCCTGACCGCGCTGACGCAACCCAGCCCGGACGCACTGCGTGAAGAAATTGCCCGCTGTCGCAGCATGACCGACAAGCCCTTCGGCGTGAACCTGACCATCCTGCCCTCTGTTAACCCACCACCCTACGCGGAATACCGTAAGGCAATCATCGAGAGCGGCATTAAAATTGTTGAAACCGCGGGCCACAATCCACAGGAACACGTGGAGGACTTTAAGAATCACGGCATCACAGTAGTTCACAAATGCACTGCGGTACGCCACGCCCTCTCCGCCGAGCGCATGGGTGTTGACGCAATTTCCATTGACGGTTTTGAATGTGCCGGCCACCCCGGTGAAGACGATATACCCGGTTTGATTCTGATTCCCGCCGCTGCGGACAAGGTAAAAATCCCGATGCTCGCCTCCGGCGGCTTTGGCGACGGCCGCGGCCTGGCCGCAGCAATAGCGCTGGGCGCCGACGGTATCAATATGGGTACCCGCTTCTGCGCCACGGTTGAAGCCCCCATTCACGACCGTATCAAGCAACTGTTGGTCGACAATGACGAACGTGACACCAACCTGATTTTCCGTTCACTGCGCAATACTGGCCGCGTTAGCAAAAACAGCGTATCCGACAAAGTGGTGGAAATTCTGCGCAACCCCGAAAGCACCTTCCAGGATGTTGCCCATTTGGTGAAGGGCGCCGACGGACGCGTCGCACTGGAAACCGGCAATGTCGACGCAGGCCTGGTGTGGGCCGGCCAGATTCAAGGCCTGATCCACGATGTGCCGACCTGCGAAGTCCTGGTAAAACGCATTGTTTCGGAAGCGGTTGAAATTATTCAGAGTCGCCTTAACAGCGCTATCGTTTCGTAATAGCCGTGTGACGGGGAGCTCGGTCAGCTAATACTGGCCAGCGCTCCGTCCGTACGCTATCACAGCTCTCCGCTTCGAGCCCGAACAACAAGAAACGCAAGAAGAGGAATACCTATGCACACGCGCAATATTGGCAAGTCGGGTCTTCGTGTTTCCAGCATCGGCCTGGGCTGCAATAACTTCGGCCTCACACTCGATGCGCAGAGCTCCCAGCAGATCATTCACCGCGCCCTCGACCTCGGTGTAACCCTGTTTGATACCGCGCCGATATACGGTGCACAGTGGGGCGCCTCCGAAGACATTCTGGGCCGCGCCCTCGGCGCCCGCCGTCACGAGGCGGTGATTGTGTCAAAGTTTGGCATGACCCCGGATTACACAGTACGTGACTCCTCACGCAGCGGCATCCTCTCTGCAATTGAAGCGTCGCTGCGTCGCCTGAACACCGACTACCTCGACCTTTACATGCTCCACTGGCCAGACGTCAGCACGCCCATGGAAGAAACCCTGCGGGTTCTCGACGACTTGGTAAGCTCAGGAAAGGTGCGCTATATCGGCTGTTGTAACCTGCCCGCCTGGCAAGTGGTGGAGGCCAAGTGGCTCTCCAAGACAGACAAGCTCCACGAATTTATTGTCTGCCAGGATGAATACTCCCTAATCAGCCAAGGCGCGGCACAAAAGCTGACACCCGCACTCGAGCGCTACGGCATGGGCCTAATGCCCTACTCCCCCTTGGCAAACGGTCTGCTGACCGGAAAATACAACCGCCAGAACGCTGCGCCCGAAGACTCCCGGCTCGGCAAAAACCTCTGGAATACCGGCGACCGCTTTCTGACCGAATCGAAATTACAACTTGTCGAGAAACTCTCCGACTTTGCTGCAGCGCGCGGCCACACCCTGCTGGAACTGTCGGTTTCGTGGCTGTTGGCACAACCTGTCGTGTGCAGTGTGATTGCTGGCGCAACCCGCGTTGAACAATTGGAGCAAAACTGCGCGGCGGGGAATTGGGTGTTGAGTGCCGATGAGATGGCGCAGATTGCTGATATTTGTTGTGCTGCGTGAGGTAACGCAGATTGGCTCCTGGCGAGCTGTTTTTGAACATGGGTTTCGCCCTGTTGGGCGACTTACTTCTTTTTTTCGTGAAAAAAGAAGTAAGCAAGAAAAAGCACGCCCCCTCGCTCACCCTGCGGGTGCCCTGCGCTTCTCAAAATTCAATGAAAACACTGCGGAACTCGCTTCGCTCAAACAGTCCTCGCTAAAAGCCTTTTCATTGAATTTCTGCGATGCTCGGTGAGCTCAAAGGGGGTTCGTGTCCCGGCAATAAACCAATACCTGAAAGGCTCTTCGCTCATCGTCAAGGTGCGGCATCTGGGCCCCTTCAGCGCCGCCGAGCATCGCAGAAGTTGAACGGATTAGCGCGAGGACTGTTTGAGCGAAGCGAGTTCCGCAGCGCCCGTTCGGCTTCGAGAAGCGCAGGGAACCGATGGCGTTTTTTGCCATCGGCGGCGATGCGGGGTGGCCTTTCTTTTGGTGACTTTTCTTTGGCCACTCAAAGAAAAGTCACTCGCCCTACTGGGCGAAACCTAACAATGAATCTATTTTTTACCAAAAACCGGCTCACGCTTCTCCAGCATCGCCGCAACCGCTTCCCGGTGATCCGCGGAATGAATCGCCAGATTCTCATAGGCCAGGCCGGCATCCATCACTGCGTGGGTAATCCGCTTTAATTCAAGATTCGTCAGTATCTTGGTCCAGCGAATCGCGTTCTGGGCGCCGTTAAGCAGTTTCTGACAATAGGCGTCGACCTTGGCATCGAGTTCTTCGGCGGGTACGCAGTGGTTCACCAGACCAATGTCGGCAGCCTGCTGCGCAGTGAGCAGCTCGCCACTTAGCAGAAATTCCTTCGCCCGCCCGAGACCTATCCGTTGCGCCCAGATCGCCGCGCCGCCGTCCCCAGCCACCAGACCGACGAGTACATGGGGGTCGCCAATCTTGGCTTTTTCAGAGGCAAAGATCACATCACAGAACAGCGCCAGAGTCGCACCCAGGCCAACGGCGTGGCCATTCAGTCTACAAATCAGCGGTTTGTCGAGATCCAACATCGAGAAAACGATACGCTTGGCAAGTCGGACTTCTTCGTGAAACAGCTCCGGGTTGTTGGCATTGTTTTGAATATGCTCCAAATCGCCGCCAGCGGAAAATGCCCGGCCTGCGCCGGTGAACACTACCAGATCGGAATCAGCATCGGCAGTTGCGAAAACAAAGACCTCCGCCAATTCCTCATGCAGTTTGAGGTTTACCGCATTCAGCAGCTCCGGCCTGTTCATCGTGATCGTCAACTGTCGCCCCTGACGTGTCAGCTCAAGGGTTTCGTAAACGGGTACCGGTGCCGCTGCTGTCATTACGCTGTTTCCTCACTGTTCGTACTTTGGGCCGGGGCTTCCGTCAGTTTGCCGGCCCTGATGGCGATATCATTGGCTGCGACAAAACCGAAGGTTGCAGCGGGCCCTATTGTACCACCGGCGCCGGGATAGAGGTTACCGAAGGGACTGCCGGAATTATTTCCGGCGGCGTAAAGTCCGGGAATGGGTTCGTCTTTCGCATCAACAACCTGCGCCTTGGCGTTGGCTTTCAAGCCACCCTTGGTTCCCAGGTCACCGAGATTAATCGGCACGGCGTAGTACGGCGGCTTCGCAATCGGTCCAAGACAGGGGTTCGGCGTCACCGTAGGGTCGCCAAACATCTGGTCATAGGGGTTGCCGCCACGCCCAAACTCGGGGTCAACACCGGTTTTGGCGTACTCGTTCATATTTGTCACTGTTTTCTTCAAAGCCTCTGTCGGTACATGTATCTTGGCCGCCAGCGCGTCGAGGCTGTTCGCTTTAAAGACATAGTGATCCCAGCAATCTGCCGGCACCATCCAGTCGGGCATAATCAGCGAGGGCATCAAGCCACCCACTGTCCACTTCTTGCGGAAGGTCGAATCGAAGACCAACCAACACGGCGTATTGGCACCGGTCTTTTTGTGGTCTTCTATCATCGCAATGCCGAACTCGTCGTAACTGCAGGCTTCATCGACAAAGCGGACGCCGTTGCGGTTTACGCACACACTGGAAGGCCTACCAACATCAAAAGCAGTTTGCCAGGTTTCGTCAAAGTTCGCGGCACTGGCCATTGGCCAGCTCATGGTCGGCATCCACCAACCGGCGTCGATATGCTCGGTTGCCGCGCCAATATTCGTGGCGGCAATCAGGGTTTCTCCCCGGTTGGCATCCTGCGGCGTGCTGCTGTGGCGCGTCAGGCCCGGTACAGGGAAGTGCTTGTCACGAAGTTCCTGATTCCATTCAAAGCCTCCGGCGGCTAGCACCACACCGTGGCTCGCAGCAATTTCATAGCTGCGGCCGTGATTGTTGACTTTGACGCCACTCACTTTGCCATCAGTCACAAGAAGCTCAGTGACACCGGTATCAAGACGCACTTCAACACCGCGCGCAAAGACTTGCTTATAGATATTGCCCATCAGCGCAGCGCCCTGGGGAAAGCGTCGGTCGCGCTTGCCGATCATGCGCGTACTAAAGTCTGACCAATAGGTGAAAAACATCTTGATAAAGGTTGTCACCCACCCCTGCGCGCGGGTAGAGATCGAGAAGAACTGGCCAATATCCATCGCATAGCGGCCAAAGGGTTTGAAACGATTAAACTGTTCGCGCATCAGCACGAACTTGTCACCCAATTCACGGCCATCGAAGGTATCGCACAACACCGACCGGTCAGCACGGGCCTCCGGTGAAGCAGCAAAATAATCCGGCCAGGTCGCCTGCATCAACGGCACCCCGGCGGACACCAAGAAGCGCGCCATTTCTGGCCCCTGGTCCACAAATGCCTCAAGGCGATCCTGTTGTACCGGGCCTCGCAACAGGGAGTTAATGTAGGTAAACGTCTTTTCCCGGCTATCGTCATTTTCAGTCAACTGGTTGTTGGGAATCCACATGACGCCACCCGAGGTTGCTGACGTACCGCCAAACTTCGGTGCTTTCTCGACAATCAGTACCGACAGACCGAGGTCTACCGCCCGCAGTGCAGCGACAGCACCCGCCGCACCTGATCCGACAACAACGACATCGAATGTCTCTGTTACGCTCATTTTTATATCTCCGCAGTCTTAGCCGATACCCTTCAAGTACGTGAGGCTGCGCCTACACGCAGCAACACTCCTTTAAACCTTATTCCGCAGGTGCTACCGTCACCCGTAAACCGTCCATTTCGGAAGTCAGCTTTATCTGACAACTTAAACGGCTATTCGCCTGATGCACAACCGAAACCATATCCAATGTCATCTCCTCAATGTCGTCAGGGCCGCCGACTACCTCTTGCCAATCGGCATCGACGTAGACATGGCAGGTACCGCAGGCGCAGCCGCCACCGCAGTCCCCCAGAATACCGATAATGCCGTTTGCCTTGGCAACTTCCATCATCGACTCACCCACAGGCGCATCTGTGACGGTTTTCTCGGTACCGTCAGCCTCAACAAAGATCACCTTGATATCACTCATTAGCTCTACTGCTCCAACTGAATTCCGTATTCAAAACCGAATGTTTTCATGGGTCGTACAAAGTAAGGTCGTACCGGTGCTATCTCCTGATGCGGTGTCAACATCAGACGTCAGCATGCCTACGTGGATAAGACGTCAAGCGGATAGCTATACCAATGCGCTCCCCGCCAAATCTGCCAGGTACGTTCAGGCTGACTTTATTGGTTTTATCTGCGTCGCCCCCGCCCAAACAGAGCCGATTGCACTGCCAGTTATTGAAAATCTGCTAGCGCATTGGCCCGCGCGTCAAACAGCTCCTGCAAATGGTTTACTGGATCACCCGCGGTGATTCCGCCGTCAATTGGCAATACCGAGCCGGTAATCTGCGCCGCCCGATCACTGCACAAAAACAGCGCCGACTGCGCGACATCTGCCGGGCTGCCGTGGCGTTTCAAAGGCTGGTTTGAGTCCCATACCGGAGCCAGTGCATTACGTATACGGGTCATTTGCTCCTCGGTCATACCGGGAATCGTAAAGGCGGTCAGTGGTGTGCGAATGTGCCCCGGCGCCATAGCACAGACACGAATACCGTATTCGGCAAGGTCAATCGCCACCGACTTTGTGAAATGGATGACTGCGGACTTGGTCGCGCGGTAGCTCATCAAAGCCTGTCCAGGCAGGATGCCGGCGATAGAGGCATTGTTGAGAATGACACCGCCGCCGTGCTGAGACATGTATTTGCCCGCGCAACGGGTGCCCATCATGACGCCGTAAAGATTGATCCCGACCACTTTATTGAAGTCGGAAAGGTCGTCATCGAGAAAGCGCGGATGCTGCGCGCCGGATATTCCGGCATTGTTGAACATAATATCGAGGCCGCCAAAGCTGTCGACCGCGAAGTCGACCATGGCCTGAATATCTTCGCCGTTTGAGACATCCACCGCCTTGAACTTCACCGACTCCCCCAGCCGGCTGGCAATCGCTTCCCCCGCTTCGGCATTAACGTCGGCCAGTACAACCTTAGCGCCCTCGGCGGCAAACAGTTCGACAGTTGCCAGGCCAATGCCACTGGCACCACCGGTAACAATGGCAACCTTTCCGGATAGATCCTGCCCCACTCAAACCTCCTGATAAATCTTAATTATGCTTAGCGCAACGCTTTTCCGCCGCGCGAAGCAATACATAACATGAATTCTAATTACCCGCGGCGGGTCAACTTCAAGGGCAAGTTCGCAATGGCATGGGTTGCCACGCTCTGAGTGTAGGCAACTTCGTCTACGGGAATTGCGAGTTCAACTTTGCTGATCTGCTTGATAAATTCCCGGGCCGCGACTTTAATTTCCATCCGCGCCAGTGATGCGCCAATACAGCGGTGCACGCCAACGCCAAAAGCAACATGCGTACCGACATTGCCGCGGTCTATTTTAAACTCACGAGGACACTCAAAGCGTGCCTCGTCGTCATTGCCCGAGGCGTAGAGCACCAACATATGAGCCCCTTTGGGTAACTTCTGCCCGCCAAGCTCGGTCTCACAGGTAGTCATCTTGGCCAGGCCGCGAACTGGCGGCGCATAACGTAACAGTTCTTCGACAAAGCGCGTCATATAGCGATCATCATCGACATTGTCGTAGAGGTTTTGCGCCAGCTCCGGCTGCGTTGCCAACACAAAAAGCAGGTTGCTGATCGCAGTTGCCGTGGTGTCGTTGCCCGCAATAATCAGGGCCCTGACGAGTGAAACGGCTTCGGCAAAGGTCAAGGCATTGCCATCCTCGGTGCGGGAGTGCACCAGGTCCGAAATCATGTCTTCTTTGGGGTTGGCCTCGCGGTCCTTCATCTGGTCAATAATGAAGTTCTGCAGCTCACACACCAATGCGGCATTTTCCAGCATTTGTTCTCGGTTTTGCATACGGCTGATTTGAGCAGTAATCGCTTCGGACCAACGGGAAATTTTTTCACCATTGTACTGATCAATCCCCATCTGCTCACAGATGACCGCGATAGTCAGGGGAATGGCAAATTCCCTGACGCCGTCAACCACCTTTCCCTCCGCTGCTTTTGTCGCAACGCCCTCAACCAGGTTGGCAATAATACGAGTGATTCCCGGCTCCAGGGTCTTTACCCGGTGAGCGGTAAACGCGCCGTCCAAAAGTTTGCGAATGCGGGTGTGTTCCGGCGGATCGCTCTTGATGACATCGGGGAAAAATCCGCCGCCATCGCGCTCCAGAATCTGCTTAAACTCCTCGAAAAAGCCACTGGCGTATTGCGCCTCGTAGCCCTGTTTATCTGAATAGGTAATAGGATCACGCAACAACGTCGCAATATCCTCGTAGCGCGATACCAGCCACATACCCAGCTTTTCATCGTAGTGAACAGGGTCGTCCCTGCGCATTGTCCAGTAGTAGTCTCGGGGCTTTGCAAGTATTTCGGGGTCGGTTAACGTCGTGTCGGCAAGATCAACAACATGTCGCCCTACCGGGCAGCCCCCCTCCGAAGAAATACCTGCGTTTACTCCAGCCTCATTACTACTCATGTTTGCCTCTCGTATTGTTTTTTTGTCAGCGATTAAATTAGCTTACTGCAGCGCAGTTGATGCATTAGCGAATACATTTTGGGTGTTCGTCGGCGCGACTGCCTCAACCCGTCGCGAAGAGCGGTATTCCCGCGGCCCCATTTTGTATTCGCGTTTGAAGACGCGGCTGAAGTGAGCGGGGCTTTTAAAACCGACCCGAAACGCTATTTCCGCGATGGATATATCACTTGGGCGCGTAGTGGAGAGCCATTCGTGCGCAATTTTCAAGCGCCAGTCCCACACCAGAGCCGAGAAAGAGGTGCCATCCTGACGCAATAGATGCGACAGATAACGAGAGGAAATACCGCAGGCCTCGGCCACCATTGCTGCATTTAATTTTGGATCCGACAGGTGGATCTCGATATAGCGCAACACGTCCTGGAGCCGTTTCTCAGAGAGCGACTGTCGTTCCTGAGCGCAGTTATCGCAATTTTTCAGTGCATCTGCGAGTACCGTCAGCGCACCATCCAGCAATAATTGCTCGATGTGCTCGGCGAGTTCACCGCTGTCTTCAAATACATCAGCAAGCATGCGCCGGGCGATCTGAAACTCCTTCCCCGCCGCCGAAACGGTAAAGCCGCAATTAACTTCGCTACTGAAAAAGCGCCTGAACACATGCGTTGGTACGATTGCATGCAGAACTTCATGAACCAGCTCTTCGTCGGGTTTGCATTCGATCACAAAGGGCTGCATTGAGCGTGTGATGAGAAAATCCCCTGCCCGCGCCATACTACTTCCGGTCTGGTGAGAAATTGACAAACTACCGCGTTTAACAAACCACAACACGGTCACATCTGTCGCATCCTCTCGAATATGCGCCCAGGTGCGGCGAAAAAACAACTTGGATTTGGAGCGCAAATTTATGATCGAACACGAACCTACGGCCTTTTTATCCGCTCGCACATCAATCGTAGACCCTGCCTCAATGGTGTAATCGCCGAGATAGTACTCCTGGTTATTATCACCTCGAAAGGCGTCCTGGCATTCCTGATAGTTCCGTTCGTCAAATGCAAAGAGTGTTTCAGTCACTATTCTTATCTCCTACATTCGGAGCAGCACCGGCACTCAAACCGGGCCACGCCTGCAACCTGACAACCCTCCAGCCTAAGCCAAGCAATGCGCTTGGCATTTCCGCAGACCAGACTATTAGCTCAACAGCGTTGTTTAACATAGTCCTGCGCGCAAAAGTCCGCAAATCTGATTGCGCGATTCTATGCACATTTCGCGCACCGGATCTGCCCGCTCACGCGCTCATTGCACAGCGGAAATGCTTCAGCGGGAAATGCCTTTTTCCGCCAGTTTCTGCTGTTCTGCCACAGACAAGCCCAGAATTTCGCCGAAAACATAGTCATTGTGCTCCCCCAGGCGAGGCGCAGCCTGGGTAATTGCCGCGCCGCGGGACATTTTCCAGCCCGGTCCGACAATTGTCCGCGACTCCCCTTCGGAATCTGTCACTTCGGTATAAAAACCCCGCCCCCATAGGTGGGAGTCCGCCACCAGATCGACCGAGCTCTGGCTCTTCGCCGCCGCAAGCCCCACCGTTTGCAACTTGTCACTTAACTTCTGGGCGTCCTGCGCAGCCGTCCAGTCAGCGAGAAGGCGATCAAGCGCCGCTTCATTGGCCTTGCGCCCGGCCAACGTCGCGTATCCCGCAGAGGAAGCGAGCTCCGGGCACCCCATCTGCTCGGCCAAAACCCGCCACGCGGCGTCTGTTGGCACAGCAAGGCTCAGCCACTCGCCGTCGAGGCAGGGATACACGCCGTGCGGCGCCATATCGGCATGACGATTGCCGTCGCATTCCACAACCTCACCATTGAGGGTATAAGCCATGACTGAGTCACCGATCATACTGGTCATGCTCTCTACCGCCGAGACATCAATAAACTGCCCCTGGCCTGTGCGCCGTCGGTGCACCAGTGCCGCGGCGATAGCATTGGCGGCGATAGTGCCAAAGGTCGAGTCCGCGTAGCGGATATTCATCCCCGCCGGCGGCTCGCCCTCGTAACCCACCAGCGCGCTCAGGCCACCCAATGCCGCAAAGCACGGCGCGTAACCGGTTTGATAGCTCAGCGGCCCCTCGCTGCCAAACATTCCCATAGAGGTATAGATAATATCGGGATTGACCGCCTTAACCCGTTCGTAATCGAGCCCCAGCCGTTTGACAGCTCCGGGGCGCAGATTCTCGATCAGCACGTCGGACTCACGCAACAAGTCGAGAAGCAGCGCTATACCCTCCTCGGTTTTCATATTGATCTGGGTGCTAAGCTTCTGCGGATTAACCGCCTGAAAGCCCGGCGCCTTATTGATATCAGCAACGCCGTAGGTGCGAGTAACATCCAGTGAACCCTCGCTTTCAATGCGAATCACCTCTGCCCCGAGAAAGGCCAGCAGCTTACCGGCATAGGGCCCGGCCCACACCTTGGTTAACTCAACTACTCGCACGCCCTGCAGCGGGCCACCCCGTGCCTTTGAATTCGTCATGACGTTTGCTCCCCAACAGTTTCAGCCAAATAGTCGCTGCTGTGCTGACCAAGCAAAGGCGCCGCACGGTGAATTTGCACCGACGTTTCACTGAGCTTGTAAGGAACGGTGGGGTATTGCACGGTGCCCAGAACGGAGTGGGAGACCTCACTGAAGAAGCCGCGATATTGATACTGGGGCGAGTCGATCAGGTCGCCGGCGTTATTCACCGCCACCAGGGTCAGCCCCAGGGCCTGCGCCTTGGCGGAGACCTCGTGTTTGTTTTCGTTCCGCAACCACTCGGCGAGGTGTTTCCGGCACTCCGCAACCCGCTCGGGCGTGCACTCCAGCTCCATCCAGCGATCTGGAAAACCCTTCATCCACGCCGGTTCACCCAATAGTGTAGCCAGGGCCTCCCAATGCGCTGGCGCAGACATCCAGATATAGGCGTAACCATCGCGACAGGCAAAAATCCCCGCCGGACCACCGAGGTCAAAGGCCGTCCGCTCCAGGCTGACATCCATATCCCCGGCAACCATTTGCCCCAGCACGTAATCGATACGCGAGCCCAGCACATCCTGCTTGGAGACTTCAATAAACTGGCCCAGGTGGGACTCGGCCCGCTCGTAGAGGGCTGCGGAAATACACATCGACGCTTCAAGCCCGGCTTCATAACTTGGGATAAACCGGCCGCCGCCTTTCAGGGGCGGTTTAACAGTCTCACCGCTGGGCGTGTGATACCCCCAACCGCTGGCGTGAAACACATTGATATCCTCGGCGTGGCGGCGCTCTTCCGGAACGTCCAGGCCATAGGCGGTGATCGAACAGGCCACCAGTTTCGGATAGCGCGTTTCAAGCTCGCTGGCAACCAGACCCAGCTCCGCCAGCCAGCCGGCCGGATGATCGTCGATAAGGACATCCACCTGAGTCAGCAGCTTGGCCAAGGTCGTCCTGCCCGCCTCACCCGCCAGATCGACGACAACAGAATGTTTATTGGTATTCAGATAAGCGAAGAGTCCGCTTTGCTCAACACCACCGGTGCCCTTGTTCAGCAAAGGCGCAAAGCCCCGGGTGGGACTTCCGCCGGGGGCTTCCAGCTTGATGACTTCGGCGCCAAAATCAGCCAGCAGTTTGCCACAGTACTCACCGGACACCCCCTCTGCCAATTCCAGCACCCTGATTCCTTCGAGGGCTGACATACCCATCACCTCTATTCGTTATTTTTTATCGATAAGACTCAGGGCTTTTTCCGGTTGCCGCGCCCCAAACGCCACTCCGGCGGGTAATCCATATCGATGTCCTTAACGATATTGTTCAAGCCCTTCTCAAAGGTATCGCCGGCCAGGTCGGTGTCGGCCTGACGATCGTTTTTCATGATTGGCAGCATACCTTCAAGCATTCCCGTCAGCAGACTGCCCATGTATTCGCCGCGGTATTGCTTGTAGATTTCAAGATAGGTTTTCTGGGCAACCACCACATCCGTCGGTCGGGAGCGCGAGCAGGCCATGGCGTATTTTTTGGTCTCTTCTTCGAGTTTTTCCCGCGGCACGACGCTGTTGACGAAATCGCAGTCTTTCATCTCCTCAGCGCTAAAGGGACGCCCGGTAAACAGCATTTCGGAGAATTTGCGAATGCCCATGGTTTCAATCCAGGTCCACATCCGTGGCCCCCAGCCCGCGTAGCGAAACGAGGGGTGACCAAACAGGGTATCGTCCGAGGAAATTACCAGATCCGCGTCGGCAGTCTGGTAAAAGTGCCAGCCGTAGCAGTAGCCCTTGGTCTCAATGATACTGATCTTCTTGAATTCCTGAAGGGGCCGGTTGCCCGCCGGCGCCTTGGCGTAGTGGTCGGTCATGCTGGCCAGAAAGCGAAATGAATCCTTGGGCGGATACTTCACATTGGGATCATTGATGCCGAACTCGTGCAGCAGCGAGACATCTTCACCTGAGTCGTCGTACATCCCCATCTCGCCCTGCTCAACAAGATCGCCCCCGGAGCCGAAATTATCGCCCTCACCCCGGATCACCAGCACCTTTACATCGTCGTCGATATTGGCCTTTAGCACGTAGTCCGCGTAAAGCTGGCGCATACCAACCGTGGTCGCATTGAGGGCGTCTGGGCGGTCAAAGGTCAGATAGGCAATCTTGTTCTGCTCGTCCTTTTCGTAGCGGATATATTGCTCCGCCGCCTTCTTGAGCTCGTCGCTATTTATCATTGTTGCTCCACTTTGCAGTTCTTGTTGGTCTTATCACTCACACCGGGAGTGTATCTGTTTCAGTCTACCGACTTTGACATACGGGATTCCTTAATTCCTGACATATCGCGTGATACAATGTACCGTTGGCGCAAGTTCTCAGCCCCCGGTACAGGCGACTCGCCATAAAAAGCGTAGTCTGGTTTCCCCCAATAAACACGGGCTGAATCACCATAAAAATAAGGCACGAAAACGGAGTAATCGCAGATGGCAGAGACCCACTTCTTTTGCTTGGATGGACCTCTCGATTCGATGCCGACCGAGCAACAGATGCGGATTGCCAACCTGAGTGGATTGCCGGCCCTGGTCCGCGACCGCGGCATTGACCCCCGCCCGATCCTCGAACGCCACAACATCGATATTCTGTCGATCCGCGACCCCGACCAGTACGTCGCCTGCAAGGCCGTTGTGAACGTTCTGGAGGACTGCGCCATCGCCCTCAATGAACCGCTGTTCGGACTGTTACTCGCGGAACACCAGGAGCCCGATGTCTTTGGCTGTGTAACAGCCCTCTGCCGCGCCTCGTCGACATTCCGCCAGGCACTGGAAAGTTTTATTGATTACCTGCCGGTCACCCACTCCCCCACGACCATTATCGAACTCGTGGAAAACGATGGTACGGCTGAAATCCGCTGGTGTGTGCGCACCGATCTGGGCCGCAACAGCCAGGCCAACTACCAGGCAGTAATGCTGAATATCAAACTGTTCCGGCAGCTGCTGGGGCCAACATTCTGCCCCAGCTACATCAATCTGGCCGCCGAGCCCCGCAATAAAGACATCCAGGAACTGGAACGCCACCTGGCCTGCCGATTTCACAGCACCAAGGCAGAAAACGCCATCGCTTTTCCCGCCGAGTTACTCGACCACCCCGTCGCCAGCGCCAATCGCCTGCTATTCAAGCTGCTGGGCGGCTATCTTGAACAGGTAAGGGCTTCAGCCCGGGTCTCCATCAAGGATCGTGTAGAAGACTATATTCGCAGCTCGCTGCCCACCGGCAACTGTTCCATTGAGCGCTGCGCGCAGAAACTGGGCATGTCGGTTCGCACCCTACAGGCTAAACTGGGCGAAGCGCAGGAAAGCTTTTCCGACATTATGGAATTGCAACGGGTCGACCTCGCGAAAAGCTACCTGAAACAGGAACAGCTGTCTCTGGACGATGTTGCCGCCAACCTGGGTTACTCGGAGCAATCCAGCTTTGGCCGCGCCTTCAAACGCTGGACCGGGCTCACCCCCAAACTCTACCGCCGCAATCATTTGGGCATGACTGAGGCGGACTAAGGAGCGCTAAAGCCAAGCCCGACTAGGCGCCGAGCTTCAACAGCTCGTAGTCACCCGCGTCGTCAACCACCGCTTTCCAGCCGGGGTAAACGACAATGGTAGTAAAGGTCTCTTCAATAATCGCCGGCCCGTGCAGCTCACAACCCGGCGTCAGCGACTCGCCCCGATAAATGCCGGTTTCCTGATAACCCTCACCCAAATTGGCACGCCGTGTTTTGTAGGGCTCGACCGCGCCCTTCGACGCAGAAAACCCCTGCAATACCGCCGGCGAAGACGTCTCAACGTAAGTCATCAAGCGCACGCCGGTAATTTCCGGCAGCTCGCCCTCGCGAATATGCCCGAACTCTTCCATATGCCGCTCGTTAAACGCCGCGACGGCCTTCTCGCCAAAGCTGTCATCGATAAAGCTGAAGTCATTCACGCCGGTGCCACTGTGCATATCAAAGGTCAGCGCCCAATTCTGGCCTCGGTAGCGCATATTGAGCTGATAAGTGGCGTTAATTTGCCCGGCGCTGAATTGCGCGTCCTCAAAATATTGGGCCGCACGCTCCCCCAGCTCCCGCCAGAGTGATTTGAGCGTTTCGGGTTCGGGTTGATTGGCCGGACAAAAATAGGAACGCTCTTCATCAATGCGGGGATTGGCAACCAGCGTTCCCAACGCCGAGAACGTCGGCGAGGCCTTGGGCACCAACACCCGCTCAATGCCCAGGGCGTCGGCATGTACAGCGGCAAAGGCAGGGCCGTTGCCGCCGTAGGCCAGCATTGCCATATCTTTGGAGTCGACCCCTTTGCCAGCGGTCGTCCGGCGCACCGCCTGGATCATATTGGCATTGACCATACGCCAGCAGTCGAAGGCCGCATCTTCAGCGCTGTAACCCATTTCATCGCCGATGGCCTGAAAGGCTTCCTCAACACCCGTTCGGCTGAGTGAAAAACTACCGCCGGCAAAATCCGCCTCGTCGGAAAGAATGCCCAGCATCAGCAGCGCATCCGTCACCGTAGGCTGGCTGCCACCGCGACCATAACAAATCGGCCCGGGTTCCGAACCCGCAGACGCAGGACCAACCTGAACCTCACCGTTATTAACATGGCAAATCGATCCACCGCCGGCGCCCAGGGTTTCCACCTGCACCATGGGTACGCCGACCAGGTAGCGGTGGTGCATATTCCAACCCGCAACCGCCGGCGCTTCGCCATTTAACACCATCGACATATCGTAAGAGGTTCCCCCCATATCGACACACAGCAGGTTAGCCGCGCCCTTTGCCGCACCAACATGGGCAGAACCTATTACTCCACCAGCCGGGCCCGAGGCCAATACGCGAATCGGCGAACCGTCGAGGTATTCTTTGGTCATCACCCCGCCGCTGGCCTGCATCACCATAAGCTGATTTTTGTAACCACCCTCTTTAAGGCGCGACACCAGACGCTCAAGATAGGAGGTAACCCGCGGCGCAACATAGGCATCGACCACAGTGGTACTCGTGCGGTCGTATTCCGGCGAGCGGGGCAAGACCTGGTGGGAAACCGAAATATGGACTCCGGGCATTTCCTCCGCGACAATTTCCGCGACCCGCTTTTCATGCTCTGGGTTCACAAAAGAGAAGATCAGCGAGATCGCCACCGACTCCACATTTTGCTTTTTCAAACGCGCGCAACAGACCCGCACAGCATCTTCGTCCAAGGCCTTGTAAACGCTACCGTCAAAAAGTACGCGTTCCGGCACGGTTAAACGGC
>JBFEVY010000198.1:0-6796 GCA_041546665.1 Spongiibacteraceae bacterium
GACCTGGGGCTGGTCGGCAATGCCTTTGTGTATCTTTACGAGCCGGCCACCGGCCAGTTTGATGAGTTCAGCTTTTTGCAGCCCTTTGCGCGGCGGACGTCAATCGACACCTTTCCCAGTAATGGCCAGGCCGTGTTTGGCAAGGGCGCCAACCACATCTCAATCAGCGCTGATAAGGTGGCCGGGCAGCGTAGTCTGCGCGTTTCCCTGGCGTCGGGGGTGACGCTGGACGCCGATCTGGACGAGGGCGTGGGTTACGCTCCGCTCGCGCTGTGTACCCGAGCTGGCTATGACGGCTGGGTGTTTACCCAAAAGGCAGCCGGCTTGCCGGTGCGGGGCCAGGTGAGCTGGCGGGGGCGGAGTATTGATTTAGCCGAGGTGGGTGCGCTGGCCGGGGTGGACTGGACCGGCGGGTATATGCGCCGGGAAACCTTCTGGAACTGGGGTTGCCTGTCCTGCTTTTTGCCCGACGGCCGACGCCTCGGCTGTAATCTGGCGGCGGGGGTCAACGAGACCGGATTTACTGAAAATACCCTGTGGCTAGATGGGAAAATGATCAAAGTCGATATGGTGGATTTTCAGTTCGACCGCTACGACAGTGATGCGCCCTGGCGGATGCGCAGTGGCGACGGCGTGATTGACCTGCATTTTTCGCCGGCGGGTCGCCGTCAGGAAAAGGTCAACGCGGGTTTGATCGCCAGTAACTTCAGTCAGTACTTTGGGCGTTATCGCGGTCGTATTGTGCTGCCTGCCGAAACTGTTGAGCTTGATGGTGCCTGGGGCTTGGCTGAAGACCACTACGCGCGTTGGTAGCGCGCGATTCCCGTGTCGAGCGTAACCGGGGCGTTGTAAACAGGCCCCGGTGGCGAAGAGCTCAGTGCCGGACGCCGAGCATTTCCTTGGCGTGTGCAAGGGTGTTTTCGGTAATCGCTACGCCGCCCAGCATACGGGCGATTTCCTCCACTTTGCGGTCATCATCCAGGATTTGCAGCTGGGTGCGAAGGGTGTCACCGTTGCCGGTTTTGCTAACCTGAATGTGGTGGTCGCCCTGGCTGGCAACCTGGGCCTGGTGGGTGACGCACAGGACCTGGCAGCGCTGGCCGAGGTCGTTGAGCATCTGCCCGACAATCTCCGCAGTGGCGCCGCCGATGCCCACATCCACCTCATCAAAGACCACCGTCGGCATGGTCGCCACCTGGGCAGTGACAACCTGAATGGCCAGGCTGATGCGCGACAATTCGCCCCCGGAGGCAATTTTGCTCAGCGGGCTCATGGCGGTATTGGGGTTGGTCTGAATCAGAATTTCCACATCTTCCAGGCCGTGATTGTGCGGGCGATCGGTGTCCAGCGGGGTCAGCGTGAATTCAATACGGCAGTGCTTCATGGCCAGCTCGGCCAGTTTCTTTTCGATTTTCTTTTTAATAGCCACAGCGGCCTTCTGGCGTTGTTTACTTAGTGCCTGTGCCTCGGCGGTGTACTGGCTCAGGGCTTCGCTGCGCTTCTTGCGAAGCTGCTCCAGGTGTTCGTCGCTGGCGTCCAGAGTGGCGAGTTCGTCGCTCAAGCGCTGCTGTAGCGCCGGGAGCTCTTCGGCTTGAACCCGGTGTTTGCGGGCAGTCTGGTAAATGATGTCGAGGCGCTCTTCGACTTCCTGTAAGCGTTCCTGGTCAAGATCAATGGCGTCGATGGCGCTTTGCAGTTCGCTAGCAGCTTCTTCTACCTGAATTTTGGCGTTTTCCAGCAGCTGCGCGGCGGCTTCCTGGGCGGGGCTGCCGAATTGCTTGCTGGTGAGGGAGGAGAGGGCCTGTTGAATAATGCCGAGCACATTGACCTCGCCCTCCCGGCACAGCTGCAGGCTGTGGTGGTTGGCGGCAAGAATCTGCTCGGCGTTGGCCAGCAGGGTTTGCTGGCGTTCCAGTTCTTCGGTCTCTCCCGCCTGCAGGTTGAGGCGTTCGAGCTCGTCGAGCTGGTAGCGCAGTAATTGTTCCTGGGCGCTTTGTTCGGCGACGTTTTGCTCCAGTGTGTTCAGCTCGCGGTCAATCCGCAGATGGTCTGGATAGTGTTGTTCAACCTGCTTGCAGAGGACAGTGCAGCCGCCAAAGGCGTCGAGTAACTCGCGCTGATGGGTCTTTTTTAGCAGAGACTGGTGGGCGTGCTGGCTGTGAATGTCAATCAGCAGGCCGCCCAGTTGTTTGACGTCCTGCAGGGTGGCGGGTTGGCCGTTGATATAGGCGCGGGAGCGACCTTCGCTGGTGATGGTGCGGCGCAGCATGCATTCGTCGCCAGCGCCGAGCTCTCGCTCGTCGAGCCAGGCGTGGGCCGCGGGAATGCCGCTGATATCAAACAGGGCGTGAATATCGGCGCGCTCGGCACCGAGGCGCACCACGCCGCTGTCGGCGCGGTCGCCCAGGGCGAGGCCGAGGGCGTCGAGCATAATTGATTTGCCGGCGCCGGTTTCCCCGGTCAGCACGGTCATGCCGGGTTCCAGCTCAATCTCGAGGCTGTCGCTGATAGCGTAGTTGCGAATGCTTAGATGGGTCAGCATGGTGGATCGCCCTGATGGAAAATGGATTTTTAGATTGCATGGTTATTTGTACAGTAGTTTGTCGATTTTGAACAGAGGGGGAAAGAACAAATAAAATTCACGCCTCCGCCTTGAAATTGTGCGCTGTGACCCCATATTCCGCTCAGCCGCCGCTCGAGCGGCGCAGAAGATATTGCGAACGTTGACTAGATGGGGATTGGTAGTCGTGTCAGAGGAACAGGAAAAGGCGAGCGTCGAAGCCGCCGAAGAGCAAGAGCAGGCTGTTGAGTCGCCTGCTGAGCCGACTGCAGAACTGGGTGAGCTGAGCCTTGAGGCGCAGCTTGACGTGGCGCGGCAGGAAGCGGCCGACGCCAAAGAGCAGGCGCTGCGCGCCGTGGCGGAGGCCCAGAATGTGCGTCGCCGGGCAGAGAAAGACGCTGAGAACGCGCGCAAGTTTGCGCTGGAGAAATTTGCTGGCGATATGCTGGCGGTGGCAGACAACCTCGACCGCGCTCTGGCAGTTGCTGATGCCGAAAACGAGGCCGTTGCGTCATTGTTGGAAGGGGTTGAGTTGACCCGCAAGGGCCTGGTAGACGCCTTGGCGCGTCACCATGTGGAACAGATCGATCCCACTGGTCAGCCTTTTGATCCGGAGTTTCACGAGGCCATGGCGATGGTGCCTAACCCCGCTGTGGAGCCCAATACCGTGATCGACGTGATGCAGAAAGGCTACACCCTGAACGGCCGTCTGCTGCGCGCCGCCATGGTCGTGGTCGCGAAGGCGCCCGAGTAATAAATCCTGCGGAAAACCCGTACGGCCCTTGAAATTTTTTGTTTCGGGCCAATATCTGAGACAAGTTTGAAATTCGCCGCAACGACTGAATACGCTTGCGGCGCAAAAGTGGAGAAGGAATATGGCTAAAATCATCGGCATTGACCTCGGTACCACCAACTCCTGTGTGGCGGTGATGGATGGCGAGAAGGTCAAAGTAATTGAGAATGCAGAAGGCGCGCGGACAACTCCGTCTATCGTGGCCTACACTGACGACAGCGAGATCCTGGTGGGTCAGAGCGCCAAGCGTCAGGCGGTAACCAACCCGAACAACACCCTGTACGCGGTGAAGCGTCTGATCGGTCGTCGCTTTGAAGACGATGTGGTTCAGAAAGACATCAACATGGTGCCCTACGGTATCTGCAAAGCAGATAACGGCGACGCCTGGGTAGAAGTCAAAGGCGAGAAAATGGCGCCTCCGCAGATTTCTGCCGAAGTCCTGAAGAAGATGAAGAAAACGGCTGAAGACTACCTGGGTGAGAAAATCACCGAGGCGGTCATCACGGTACCGGCTTACTTCAACGACTCCCAGCGTCAGGCAACCAAAGACGCCGGCCGTATCGCCGGCCTGGAAGTGAAGCGGATCATCAACGAGCCAACAGCGGCTGCACTGGCTTACGGTATGGACAAAGCCAAGGGCGATCGCACCGTGGCGGTTTACGACCTGGGTGGTGGTACCTTTGATATCTCGATCATTGAGATTGCCGAAGTCGATGGTGAGCATCAGTTTGAAGTGTTGGCGACCAACGGTGACACCTTCCTCGGTGGTGAAGACTTTGACCTGCGTCTGATCGACTATCTGGCAGAAGAGTTCAAGAAAGAGAACGGTATCGACCTGAAAGGCGATTCTCTGGCGGTACAACGTCTGAAAGAAGCGGCGGAAAAAGCCAAGATCGAGCTGTCTTCCAGTCAGCAGACTGAGGTGAACCTGCCTTATATTACTGCAGACGCAACGGGACCTAAGCACTTGGTGGTGAAATTGAGCCGCGCCAAGCTGGAGTCTCTGGTAGAGGATCTGGTGAAGCGTTCTCTGGAGCCCATGAAAGTGGCACTGCAGGATTCTGGTCTGTCAGCGTCTGAAGTTGATGAAGTGATTCTGGTGGGTGGTCAGACCCGTATGCCGCTGGTGCAAACTAAAGTGGCAGAGTTCTTCGGCAAAGAGCCCCGCAAAGACGTGAACCCCGATGAAGCAGTTGCCATGGGTGCGGCGATTCAGGGCGCGGTATTGTCCGGTGACGTGAAAGACGTACTGCTGCTTGATGTAACACCACTGACTCTGGGTATTGAAACCATGGGCGGTGTTGCGACTCCGCTGATTGAGAAGAACACCACGATTCCGACCAAGAAATCGCAGGTTTTCTCAACGGCTGAAGACAACCAGACCGCGGTAACCATTCACGTGGTGCAGGGCGAGCGCAAACAGGCGGCGGCCAACAAATCTCTGGGACGTTTCGACCTGGCAGATATTCCGCCCTCGCCGCGCGGTTTGCCACAGATCGAAGTGACCTTCGACATTGATGCCAACGGTATTCTGAATGTGTCGGCGAAGGACAAGGCCACTGGTAAAGAGCAGTCCATCCGGATCACCGCGTCCAGCGGTCTGAACGAGGACGAGATCGAGCAAATGGTGCGCGACGCCGAAGCCAATGCCGAAGCTGACAAGCAGTTCGAGGCACTGGTAACCGCTCGCAACACCGCTGAAGGTCTGGCAAACGCCACTCGCAAGACGCTGGAAGAAGCCGGTGACAAGGCGACTGACGAAGAGAAAACGGCGATTGAAGCGGCGCTGGCCGAAGTTGACGAAGCGATCAAGGGTGACGATGTTGCCGCAATCGAAGCGGCGACTCAGAAATTGACCGAAGCGTCCGGCGGCCTGGCACAGAAGATGTATGCTGAACAGGCGCAGCAGGCCGGTGGTGCCGCAGGCGGCGCTGACGAGCAAGCCTCTGCGGGCGGTGACGATGTTGTCGATGCCGAGTTCGAAGAAGTTAAGGACGACGACAAGAAGTAAGCCCCGCGGGGCTTATGCCTCGCTGTAGCAAGGCACCGGACGGGAGACGGGAGGCGCGCAGGTTGATGGCGTTCTTACGATCTCCCGTTTGGTGTGTAAAGGTCAGTGATTTTTGAGGAGCCGGGGTTGCATGATTCTGGCTCCCGCAGCATGAAGCGAAAAACATGTCGAAACGTGATTACTACGAAATTCTGGGTGTAGAGCGAAGCGCCGACGAGAAGGAAATCAAAAAAGCCTATCGTCGTATTGCGATGAAAAACCACCCGGACCGCAATCCGGATAATCCCGCGGCCGAGGATATCTTCAAGGAGGCGACAGAGGCCTACGAGGTACTGACGGACTCTGAGAAGCGCGCGGCCTACGATCGTTTTGGTCATGAGGGCGTGGGTGGCCAGGGAGGTTTCGGCGGGGGCGGCGGTGCCGGTTTCAGCGATATCTTTGGCGATGTCTTCGGCGATATTTTTGGTGGCGGCGGTGGCCGCCAGCGCGGGCCGCAGCGCGGCGCCGATTTGCGCTACACTCTGGAGATCGATCTGGAACAGGCGGTGAAGGGCAGCAATGCCAAGATTCGCATTCCCACTCTGGTGTCCTGTAAAACCTGTGACGGCAGTGGCGCCAAAAAAGGCAGCACACCGCTGACCTGTGGCACCTGTAACGGTGTCGGTCAGGTGCGCATGCAGCAGGGCTTTTTTGCCGTGCAGCAGACCTGTCCGAATTGTCACGGCTCGGGCAAGATCATTTCCGACCCCTGTACGGATTGCCGCGGCCAGGGCCGGGTTGAAGAGACCAAAACCCTGTCGGTCAAGGTGCCGCCGGGTGTGGATACCGGCGACCGTATCCGCCTGACCGGCGAGGGTGAGGCGAGTCCGGATGGGGGGGCGCCAGGAGACCTTTACGTGCAGATGTCGGTGCGTCCGCACCCGATATTCCAGCGTGATGGCAAGCATTTGTACTGCGAAGTGCCGATTGGCTTTGCCGATGCTGCGCTGGGTGGCGAGCTGGATGTGCCGACCCTGGACGGTCGCGTGAAGCTTAAGATTCCCGCTGAAACCCAGACCGGGAAATCGTTCCGGCTGCGGGGCAAGGGAATTGCGCCGGTGCGCGGTGGTGCGACAGGTGACCTGATCTGCAAAGTGGTTGTGGAGACGCCTGTGTCCCTCAGCAAAAAGCAGAAAGCACTGCTGGAAGAGTTGCAAGCCAGTATGCACGGTGAAGACAAGCATTCGCCGCGCAAGAAAAGCTGGTTTGACGGCGTTAAAGACTTCTTTGACGACATGAAGCTGTAAATAGTTGAGTGGAGGGTGGCCTCCCCTCGACTTGCCTCGCATTTTTCTCCATCCTGAGACCCTGGTATCCGGGTTGGACGACACACTATGGAAAAAACCCTCAATCGCTTTGTTGCTGAGTCGCTTTGGTCGCCGGAGGTTGCCAA
>JBFEVY010000262.1:0-5133 GCA_041546665.1 Spongiibacteraceae bacterium
GTGAAGATAGTCCGGCGCGAGGCGATAGGTAATATTGAAAACCGCAAAGCCCGCCTTGGCCAGTCGTTTACTGATGCCGGTCATCTCACCGCGGCGCTTGGTCCAGCCGCCACCGTGCACAACCACCACGGCAGGTTTTAAACCCGGCTTGTTGGGAAGGTACAAATCTCCCGCCAGGGTAGACTCCGCCACCGTTTTATATGCCACGTCCCGCTCGACGCGATATTCCTGCTTGACCTTGCCCGGAATAACGGCGCAACCAACACTCATCACTGCGGCCATTGTTATCGCAACTAGTTTCATCGCTTCGCTTCTTTCGTTGTGCTCCGGCGTCGCGTCAAAATTCAGTAACACATCGCCCCTGGGTATCTCTTGCATACGATATCGTCCACGATTCAGATTGCCGCTTGTAAAATTAATAACCCACCCTAGCCGGTACGGCGCCTCTTCTGGCCATGCAGGTAGCGCCCGCCGACACCGCCAAACTATTCCGCATAAAAGGTGTTCAAATCTCTATGTTTAACTCTGCTAGCCACTCGGCTGGCAGCTTAGATAAATCCGCTGGCTCATCAATGTCTGCCACGCTCGGAAATTCTGCCAGCGACCAACCCAACGCGCGAACCCGCTCGCGGGTCATGTCCGCTACCGCGCAAGTGCTCCAGGGAATATCAGCAAACAAGGCCGGTGAAAACCGGCGCAAGCCCAATAATACATAACCGCCATCGGTCGCTGGCACCATGCAGCAATCCGCCCCAGAAAGACTATCCGCAGCACGGCGAATAAGGTTAGCGTCCAAGGCGGGACAATCCGTGCCAATCAACAGGCAAGCAGAACTCACCGCCAATGCCCGTTCCGCAGCCTTGGCCAGACGCCGACCAAGATCGCCCGGCCCCTGCTGGGACCAGATCAATGCCGCGGGCAGTGCATCGACGGCGCCGGTAAATTCTGTCACCGAGGGCGACACACACAATTCCACCTGACCGCAATCGGCCTCTAGCGCCTTGGCGACAGTGGCGTGTAACATTTTTTCCGCCAGTTGCGCTGCGACCTGTTCTCCCAAAGCGGGAATCAGCCGGGTTTTCACCTGCCCGGGCTGCGGCAGCTTGGCAAAGACAATAATTCGCACAGCAGTCAACGGTAGTCTTCAGCCAGAACATCCGGCGACACACCACACCAATAACGCCAGCGCAACGACCACATCAGCAAAACCGTTCGCCAGACGCCCTTCTCCCGCCAGCGGCGCCCGGAGGTTTTCACTTTTTCCCGCAAGCACAACGGTGCGCCGATTTTACGGAGCCGCTTACACAGCTCAATATCCTCCATCAGGGGAATCTCCGCGTAGCCCTGCTGCGACTCAAACAGCGCGCGATCAACAAATATTGCCTGGTCGCCAGTCGCCACCCCTGTCAGTCGCGACCGGACATTCATAAGCCGGGCCACCAGCCTCAGCATCAGCGGGCCGCCATCGAACTCGACATCAAAACGCCCCCAGCGCTGCTCACTGTTAGCCATCCCCTCAAGAATAATCCGGTCGGCCTGTTCCGGCAGACGGGTGTCCGCATGCAAAAACACCAGGGTTTTCGCCTGTGCATTTTGGGCACCGATATTCATTTGCCGAGCTCGGCCCGCCCTGGATCGCAACACCGAAAACCCCCACTCAGTGGCGATTTCAGCGGAGCCATCAGTGCTGCCACCGTCTACCAGAATCACCTCGTGCCCCCGCGCTTGCCAGTAGCCGAGGTGCGCTAATAGATGCGGAAACTGCGAGGTTTCGTTCAACATGGGTACGATAATCGACAGGGAGCTGTATTCACTCTGCTGTGGCATTCAGCCCCCATTCCTAGTGTAAAAATTCAATCTGCATCTCTCCCCGATGCTGTGGGTTTAATCCAAGCCGCCCCGTCGCCAGCGATGATACCGCGCCAGCCATGCCAATGCGCGCTGTGGCGCGTGGGCCCGCTTCCATTCTCCCGCCGCATATTTGTTCGCCTCAGACCAAGTGGGATAACTGTGAATGGTCGCCATGATTTTATTGAGACCGAGACCGTGCTTCATCGCCAACACAAACTCCGCCAACAGCTCCCCTGCATGGGCGCCCACGATTGTGGCTCCGAGAATACGGTCCCGCCCCGGTTCGGTCAGCACCGTCACAAAGCCCCTGGCCTGGCCTTCGGTAATCGCGCGATCGAGATCATCAAGCTCATAGCGCACCCGCTCATAGGCAATGCCCTGCGCGTTTGCTTCCTGTTCATTTAAGCCCACCCGCGCGACTTCCGGGTCGGTGAAGGTCGTCCAGGGAATGATCCGATAGTCGACCTTGAATTTAATGAACCCACCAAACAGCGCATTCACCACAGCGTACCACGCCTGATGCGATGCGGTATGGGTAAACTGGTAGGCGCCAACAACATCACCCGCTGCGTAGATATTGGGGTACAGGGTTTCCAGATAGGCATTGGTAACAAGCTTGCCTTCAGTAGCAATCCCCAAGGCCTCCAGCCCATAGCCACTGAGGCGCGCCACGCGCCCCACGGCACACAGCAGTTCGTCGAACGTCAGATACTGTTCCGCACCGGCGTGCTCAACGACAAGAAACTTGTGCCCCGCCTCGCCCTTCATTCCGGGTTCACCGCGCAGGGCCTTGTGGCCCAGAAGAATGCGCACACCGTCGGATTCAAGAGCACTGCGGACAAACTCGGAAACCTCCTCATCCTCCCGGATCAATAGCCGAGGTGCCATTTCCACCAACGTGACATGCGAACCGAGCCGGGCAAAACTCTGCGCCAGCTCACAGCCGATGGGGCCACCACCCAGCACAAGCAAACGCTCCGGGGGATGCTCTAAATGGGAAAACGCCTCCCACAAGGTATCACTGGTCACATAGCCCACCGTCTCCAGCCCGGGCAGGGACGGCACATAGGGGCTAGCGCCCGTTGCGAGGACAATACTGCGCGCCGTCAGGGTCAGTGGATTGTCGTTTGGGCGGGAAATCTCAACCGTCCAGGGGTCGAGCAGACGCGCATGGCCCTGCACCACATCCACCCCCAGCCCGGTATAACGCGCGACGCTGTCGTGGGGCTCAATGGCCGCAACAACCTCTTGTACCCGCTTCATCAACCGGGGAAAACTGATACGAGGCGCAACGTCCTCCAGGCCATAGCGACTGGCGTGCCGAAGAGTATGCGCCACAGCGGCACTCTTAATCAGCGCCTTGCTCGGGACGCAGCCATAATTCAGACAGTCACCGCCCATTTTATGCGCTTCGACCAGCGTCACTTTCGCCTTCACCGCCGCCGCAATGTAGGCCGACACCAGGCCCGCGGCCCCCGCCCCGATCACAATGAGATTGCGGTCAAATTTTTTCGGCGGGCGGTAGGGGTGATAGACCCGCCGCGCCGACAGTAGCGCTAACAGTTTTCGGGCAATTAGCGGGAAGGTGCCCAGCAACAAAAAGGCACCGAGCAAGGCCGGGGAAAAAATCCCCGCGAGGCTATCTACCACCGCAAGCTGGCGTCCCGCATTCACGTAAACCACCGTCCCGGCAAGCATGCCCAACTGGCTCACCCAGTAAAAGGTTTTCACCTTTAGAGACGTCAGCCCCATAAGGAGATTAATCAAAAAGAAGGGGAACAACGGCACCAGCCGGAGCGCAAAAAGATAAAACGCGCCTTCCCTGGCAATGCCTTCGTTGATCGACTTCAGACGATCACCAAAGCGCCGTTCAACGCTCCCCCGAAGCATATAGCGCGCAGCGAGAAAGGCCAGGGTCGCACCAATCGAGCTGGCAAAAGAGACCAGCAGCGTTCCCCAAAACACCCCAAATAGCGCCCCGCCTGCCAGGGTCAATACCGCCGCGCCAGGCAGCGACAACGCGGTCACCGCGATATAGCTCAGCAGGTAGATCAGGCCCGCAGTAACAGGGCGGGCCTCGCGCCAGGCAGTTAACTCGGTCAGGCGATCCTGCGCACCCGCCAGGCTTAACTGCTGATCCAGGCCGAAATAAAAAAAGCCACCCACCAGAAGTAGCATGATTAGCAGTAGCGAAAGCCGTTTCATCGCGCCTTCCTACAAGGCCCCGCCGCAGCTGCTGCCCTGCCCTGCCGTACAGCCATAACAATGGTCCGCCACGACCACCGGCTTGTCGTCCAGGCTGCGCGTCAGCAAGTCACGTAAATGCCATCGATTCGATGCCGACCGCGCACCCAGATTCAAGCCGAGCTGCTGATTAAAATCACAATCGTACAAATAGCCCTGCCAATCGACACTCACCAGGGAACGGCACATGACATTGTCGAGATTGGCGGCATGGAAATTATCCTGCAGCAGACGCAGGTAATCGTCGAACTGCCCCTTGGAGATCAAGGTCGAGCCAAAACGTTGAATAGGCATATTGGCAAGCGCGAAGAGCTGATTAAAAACAATGCCAAAGTGACCCTGAAGTTCGCGCTTATAATCGGCCTCCAGGCCCGCCTGCGGGGGCGGCAGCGAGGGGCCCTGTGGATTGTAAACCAAATTCAGTACCAGGCCTGAGCCGGGTACACCGTAACCCAGGGCGTTCAATTTTCTCAGCCCCGCGATGCTCTTGTCGAATACCCCTTCCCCCCTTTGCTGATCGACGTTTTTCAGCGAATAGCAGGGCAACGAGGCCACCACCTCGACGTTGTGGTCTGCCAAAAACTCCGCCAAATCCTCCTGGCCCGGCTCCTGCAGAATTGTGAGATTACAGCGATCAATTACCGTTACGCCCAATTGTCTGGCCTCACCAACCAATCGGCGAAAGCTCCCGTGTAATTCCGGCGCGCCGCCGGTCAGATCCAGGTATTTTATCGATCTCGCAGCGAGAACCGGGGCAATCAAGGCCAGGGTTTGCGGGTCCATCATTTCAGTACGCTGAGGTCCGGCATTCACATGGCAGTGCAGACAGCGCTGGTTGCAGCGATAGCCCAAATTCACCTGTAGTGTTTCCAGTTTCCCCCGCGTGATTTCCGGAAAATCGGAATTCTGGAGCAGTGGCAGGGTTGCATGCATGGTGTTCTCCCAGGATATTGCTTTCGTTTTGCTCGCGCCGCTCACTATAAGATGCAGCAGACAAGTATTTCTTACACTGCGCCAGGGCCTTTTTTGCTTTTTTAA
>JBFEVY010000176.1:0-7602 GCA_041546665.1 Spongiibacteraceae bacterium
ACAATCTTGCGATCAAAATTGCCGCAATGAATACCCAACAGGACGGTTTTATCCGCAATACCGGCCCAGGTGGCGATTTCGGTGATCGCGATGTCAGTGGCTACCGCTTTGACCTTCGCTGGGACCTCAGTGAAACCCTTGCCATTGACTACGCTTACGATAAGTCAGATTTCGATTACTACAACACCCAGTACCAGCATATTCGCCCACGCACCCCATCGGGTAGCCAAGCAGACTTGGTCGCTGCACAACCGCGCAGCGTGTACTCAACAGAGCGACTCAAGGCTCTGGGCACTGCAACCAACTACGCCCCCTCTTCAACGGATATTGAAGGGCACGCTTTCACGTTGACCAAGGACTTTGAGACCTTCCAGTTTAAGTATATCGGTGCCTACCGTGAGCTGTTCGACAAATCCTATGCCGACCTCGGCGGCGGTGTCTCCCTGCCAGAAGGCGATGACCCCCACGGCATCAGCCAATCGAGTAAGGATGTCTTCCGGGTTGACTCCAACGTTTATTGTGGACAGGCCGCCGAGTTCTTGTATGGCCCCAACCAATGTACTCCGCTGGTATACCCGGTGGTCACTCAAGATCAGTTTTCCCATGAACTCCAGCTTTCCGGTGACCTGTTCGAAAACCGCGTAAACTATATTGTCGGCGCCTACTACTTCGAAGAAGAAGCCACAGAAAACAACACGCCACTGCACCATCAGCTTTCCGGCCCGGTAAACCTCGACGTCATTCCGGTACTCGGCAACCTACTGGTGGGACTGGCAGATATCCGCGCCGTTAACTTTGTCAGCCAGCGCTACGATATCGATAACACCGCCGCAGCGGTATTCGGTCAGTTCACCTGGACACCGCCCATTTTGGACGACCGCCTACAACTGACCTTCGGTGCACGCCATTCTGAAGACGAACGCAGCACGGTTAAATTCCAGCGCGACGTCACCATCGCGGAAACTCTGCTAACCGCCATCGACGTGTCCTTCGTCCAGTGTGGTTCTAACCCACTGAACGGTGACTGTCGCAACTTTGACAATATTCCCGCGTCCCAGGATTTCACCAACGACTCCTTCAGCTTCGTCATTGAGTACGATATCACCGACCAGATCAACATCTACGGTAAACGCGTTGAAGCCTATAAATCAGGCGGTTTCAACACCCGCGACCCACAGCGCGACGGCAATCAGGGAGCGGCGACTGACGGGATTGATTACGGTTTCGGCTACGCAGAAGGGTTTGACGCAGAATACGTAACATCTTATGAACTGGGGGTTAAAAGCGAGCTGATGGATCGCCGTCTGCGGGTCAACGCCGACGTATTCTTCAGCCAGTACGACGATATGCAGCTCAACTTTATCCTCACCGGTAGCGTTGCCGACACCAAGGTGACCAACGCCGGGCAGGCGGAGATGTATGGCTTCGAGGCTGATATCACCTTTATCGCCACCGAGCAGCTGCTGCTGATGTTGAATTATGCCTACCTGCACACCGAGGTAACCAAGGCCACCGACGTAAGAGGTAACGACGTCACCGACGACTTCGTGTTCTTCTCAGCGCCGGAGAACTCCTTCACAGCCACCGCGGACTACACCCTGGCCCAGGCAGACTGGGGACGTATCAGCCTGAACGCCAGCTTAAACTACATGGACGAGCGCAATGGCGGGGCCCGTGCCGAGAACGTGAAGAATACCCAGCTGCGTCAATACCAGTTGTTGAATACCCGTCTCAGCCTCAGCGATATGCCCTTTGCGGGCGGCCGTCTGGGCGCAGGCCTGTGGGTGAAAAACCTGCTTGAAGAAGAGTACGAACTCACTGCGGTAGACAACCTGCCTTCTGCAGACCGCTCGGTAATCTGGGGTGAACCCAGAACCTTTGGTCTGGATATTTTTTACGAATATTGATTCCGCAAAATTTCCACATAATTGGGCTGCACTTGCAGCCCTTTTTTTTACCGTCAATTAGGCATAAGCCACATGCAGTAGATGACCAACACACGCCTTGCAGCGCCGACGAAATCCCGATTAACATAGCCCCTTCAGCCATATTAATACCTTTATATTAAAAAGAGCCTATTATGAGCCAGAGCCAAAAAACCTCCCCCACGCATCCCAGACACGCGAGTGAAGTTACCCAGTGGGACATTGAGACAGACGTTGCCATTGTCGGCTTTGGCGGAGCAGGTGCCTGCGCAGCGATCGAGGCCAGCGATGCCGGTGCCAAGGTCGCTATCTTTGAGCTCGCCAGCGCCAGCGGTGGTTCTACCGCCCTGTCCAGTGCCGAAATTTACATGGGCGGCAACGGTGGTACCGCGGTTCAGCAAGCCTGTGGCTACCGCGACGACACCGACAATATGCTGAACTATCTGCGTGCCTGCTTTGGCAACCAGGCCGATGAAGCCAAGCTGCAAAGCTATTGCGAAAACAGCCTTAACCACTACGATTGGCTTACCGGTCTCGGCGTACCTTTTAAAAAATCCGAGCTCAAAGAGCGCGCGATCATGGCCCTGACCGACGACTGCCTGTTGTTTACTGGTAACGAAAAAGCCTACCCCTTTCCGGACCACGCACAGCCCGTTCCCCGGGGACACAATCTGGAAATCGAGGGCGACAACGGCGGCCCGCTATTGATGAAAATCCTTACCGAAGCCGTCGAGGCCCGCGACATCAATGTTCACTATGAAAGCCGGGCACTCACCTTGATTGTGAACGACACAGGCGCTGTCGAGGGGCTGGTGGTCAGAATCGACCAGCAGGAGAAAGCCGTACGGGCGAGCAAAGGCGTGATCCTCTGTGCCGGCGGTTTTTGTATGAACGAGGACATGGTGCGCAAATACGCTCCGACCTTCGACTGCGGCCTCACCCCCATTGGCAACCCCGGCGATACCGGTAGCGGCATTTTGATGGGCCAGGGCGCAGGTGCCGGCACGGTGAATATGCACGAGTGTTTTGTCAGCCTGCCCTACTACCCACCCTCGTCTCTGACCTACGGCATTCTGGTCAACGACAAAGGTCAGCGCTTTATCAACGAGGACTGCTATCACGGCCGGGTTGGTTACAACGCGCTGTTGCAGCACCGAAATTCCCAGCGGATCTACATGATTACCGATGTCGACGGTTACGGCGACTACGAAAAAATGAGTTATCTGGGTGCACAGGTTGCGGGCACCGGGGACAGCATTGCGGAACTGGAACAGGAGCTTGCCTTACCCGAGGGCAGTCTGGCCTACACGCTCGACACCTATAATCAGCACGCGGAAACAGGCTCAGATCCGCTCTTCCACAAGGCTGAGGTTTGGCTGCGGCCGATTAAGGCGCCCTATGTCGCCCTCGACTGCACCCTCGGACGCGGCCCCTTCTACCCCTTCTTCACCCTGGGCGGACTGGATACGCTCCCCAGCGGAGAGGTGCTCACCCCAGAGCGCGACGTCATTCCCGGGCTGTATGCCGCCGGTCGCACCACCGCAGGCATTCCCCGCACCGCGTCGGGCTACGCCAGCGGCATGTCGGTAGGGGATGCAACCTTCTTTGGACGCCAGGCCGGAAAATCAGCTGCGAGCCGATAAATACCCCACCTCCACTCAGCACCGTGGGCGGACGTCGCGGTGCTTTTGAGTATGCTCAAAATATCCCCAACCATATCGAGGAAAATACCTAAATATAGCCAATTACCCAAGGTGTTAGAATCCTGACACTATCATAACGAGGTATTGGGCGAACCGCACCGACTGCCCTGGGCTATGAGCAATCTCACCCCACAAAACGAACTGCACCATATCCATCTGGAGCAGGCACATCTCGAAAAAGCCGGCAGAATGCATTGGCTGCATTGGCTCGTTGTATTTTTTTCATTGCTGCTTACCCTGGCCATCTGGAGATTCTCCGAAAATCAACAAAACGAGAAAATTCAAAACCAGTTTCAACGAGAAACCGACCAGATAGCCAACCTGATTATTGAACGACTGCAAAAATACGAAGACGCCCTTTGGTCCAGCGTCGCCCTCGTACAGGCCATGGGGGGGGATATCGATTTCCAGCACTGGGAGAGCTACGCCAATGCACTCCATATCGAGGAAAAATACGAGGGCATCAATGGTATCGGTCTTATCCACGCCGTGCCGGAGGGACAGCGCGATGAATACCTCGCGCTGCAACGTCAGCAACGCCCCGACTACCGTATTCACCCCGAACATGACCACACTCTGTTACTGCCAATCAGCTACATAATCCCTGTAGCAGAAAATTCCGCTGCGGTGGGCCTTGATGTCGCCCATGAAAGCAACCGACTAAAAGCCGCACTTAACGCAAGAGACACCGGAACCGCGCAAATTACTGGCCCTATCGTTCTGGTTCAAGATGCCGAGCAAACTCCGGGATTTCTCTTTTACGCACCCTTCTACCGGAATAACGCCCAGCAGACGCTAGCCGAACGGCGGGAAAATTTCACCGGCCTAGTTTACGCGCCCTTCGTTGTACATAAACTCATGCTGGGAACCCTGGGCAGAGACCGTCGCCAACTGGAGGTGAGCATCCGCGACGAAGGCACATACATTTACAACGAGAATAGTCAGCAGATCAATCAAGTCCTGAAAGAACCCTCCGCTAGAGATCACTTACACAATAGCTACACACTGGCGGTGTACGGACGCCACTGGCAAGTCGATATCTGGGCGACACCCTCGTACCATAGAAACGCCGCCAACTCACAACCCCTGCTTATCCTCGCCGGCGGCATCGCCATTGACGCAATGCTTTTGCTGTTATTTTTGATGATGAGCCGGGCAAATCGGCATAGCCTTGCATTCGCAAAACGGATGTCAAATGCTTACCAGCTTCGCAGTCAGGACTTACAAAAAACGGTACTTAGATTGGAAGCCCGCAACCAGGAATTGGCACAGTTTACCTATATCGCCTCCCACGACCTTCAGGAACCGCTGAGAACACTTACCAATTTCAGCGGCCTGCTTTTGAACAGACTGAGCGAAGACCGCGACGAACAGACCAGGATGGCCGCTAAATTTATTGACCAAGCCGCGCAACGAATGCGTAATCTGGTGTTAAACCTGTTGAGCTATAACCGTATTGGGGAGCGTCCTCAATTGGCGCAAGTAGATTGCGCCAAAATCATCGCTGACGTCCGCGCTGATCTCAGCAGCCAGATTGAGGATACCGAAACTGAAATTTTCGCCGAACAGTTGCCGACCATTAAGGCCGTCCCCGCAGAAATCGCGCTGCTTTTTCAAAACCTGATCAGCAACGCCATCAAATTCCGCCGCATCGGTGAAAAAAATCGCATTTCCGTAGTGTGCGCGAGTGAGGGTTCAGATTGGCATTTTCAGGTATGCGATAACGGTATTGGTATTGCAGAGGAAAATTACCCGAAAATTTTCCAGATTTTCCGGCGTCTCCACCGAGAAGAAGCCATTTCAGGCAGTGGCATCGGATTGGCCAGCTGCAAAAAAGTAGTTACAAAACACGGCGGAAAAATCTGGGTTACGTCTTCGGAAGGGGCAGGAAGCTGTTTCCATTTCACCCTGCCAAAGGAGCCAAGGTATGACCAAGAAATTTGAACACATCCTCTTAATCGACGATAGCGATGCGGATAATTTCTTTCACCGTATCTCAATCGAAAATACTGGTCTGGTCGAAAACGTCGAGTGTTGCCAGTCCGCATCATCCGCCCTGGATTACTTGACGCAAAAGACTCAGACCAAGGAAAAAATGCCCGAGCTGATATTTCTGGATATCAATATGCCTGCGGTCGACGGATGGGAATTTCTCAGCCGCTACGAAAGTACTGTCGCCCCAGAACAACGCTCGCCGAAGATATTTATTGTTTCCACATCGATGAACCCCAACGACCGGAAGCGCGCAGAGGCTCATCCACTAGTGACGGCCTATGTCAGCAAGCCTTTGGACTCCGCAACTTTCGCAACACTCAGCGACACCCTTAACTAATGGACGAAGCCAATCCTTTGCTCCGGGTTGCCGGATAAACGCTATTTTCGACGCCGCCCCTTGGCCTTGGCATTTTTTGAATGCAGGCCTTCCTGAGATTTTTCAAGCCAAATCATCGTGTCCACGTAACTCACGAAACGATTCAAATACTGCGGCGACAAATCTCGCATATGGCTCAGCGCCTTAATCGACAGCATTTGTGGATTAAGTGGACCGGGGTCTTCCGGCGCTTCCGCTAACGCCCGCTCCACCAGAGAATCCGCGTAGCGTTTTAAACGCAATTCACGCAGCTGACGAGCCGCACGCATTTCTGCCGGGGCGCCGGTATCTGCCGCCGTCGTTTCCGCTGAAGCGGGTTCCTGATCTGCGTCATGCGCCCACATCAACAGCGCTTCGTTTTCCTGCAGACGGAGATATTCGTCAAAGGCTAGCCCCGTTGCCGCCTTGTCCGGCACCACCGCCTCGGGTGTTAACGCACCGGTCAAAGCACTCAGCAGCGTCGAAATCGAGGGCGCTACAGCGCGATCTTTGCGTACTGCGATTTCAGCCTCGTCGACCACAGCGGCCTTTTCCTCTAGCTCCTGCAACAGACCATCGACCCGCTCAAACAGCTTTGCCTGCACCGCAGCGCGCTGCTCGCTAGCGCGACGGAGAATTTCCTCAGCATGCCTCAGACGAAGCCCTGCGTCCCCGGTCAGGGATAAGGTTTTCAATACCGCGCAGCGATCACGCAATGCGTCGAGATTGCGCTCCTCCACATGCGCACCGGGAGCCTGCGCCACTAGTGTTCTGCTCCCGACTGAAGCGCTTCAGCTTCAGCTTTTATTTTGGCTCCGCTGCGTGGCACCGGCGCCATTTCAACTCGCCGGTTTAGCGCGCGGCTTTGACTATCAACATTGGGCGCCACGGGTTGTTGATCACCAAACGCCGCAGCAAACACCCATTCCGGTGGCATACCGTCCTCGATTAGCGCCCGCGTAACATTTAGCGCCCGCTGGGCCGATAACTCCCAGTTATCGGCGAAATTCGCATTGTCACCGTGGATCGGCAAATCGTCGGTAAACCCGCTCACCATCAGTAGCTGATCCCGCTCGGCAAGGTAAAACTTCAGGGGAACGACTAGCGAGCGCAACAGCTCACGCCCTTCTGTTTGAAGATCCGCCGAGTTCAGCGAGAACAAGACACTGCCGCTGATACCGATACGCCCATCTCGGAGTGTCACCCGCCCCTGCGCCAGAGGCCCGGCCAAGGCCTGCTCCAGCGCAATGCGCCGCTGCTGTTCCGCCTCACGTTGAATCGTTTCCCGTTTCAAGGCCTGGGACAATTCCAACTGGAAGCCCAGCGCCCACACCAGCAACAGGACAAAGACCCCCACCATGCCGGTCATCAGGTCGCCAAAAATCGCCCATATTGGCGGTTCCTGGGTCAACTCCTCATCCAACTCCGCCATGCTCAGGCTCCTTCCAGGGCCGGGGCAGCTCGGCTCAGCGCGCGGAGCTGGGTCATCAGCTCCTGCTGGGTGACCATATTATTGTCGATGATCTCCCTGGCCTGAGCCACGTAGTAGGCCATCTGCTCATCACTGCGTTCGGTTGATTTCTCCAGAGCCTGCTCAATCCCTTCCAGGCGAGTCATCAACTGG
>JBFEVY010000113.1:0-9877 GCA_041546665.1 Spongiibacteraceae bacterium
GAACGCGGCGAATGCCGGCTTTTACACAACAGAAAACCTGGGGAGAATGGCGGCGCAACTTAAACCCGGTGGGGTGTTTGCCATGTGGTCGCAAAACCTGCCGTACGCGAATTTTGAAGCCTTGCTAAAACGGTGTTTATGCAGGTAGATTCGCAGGTGATTTCGTTCTACAACCCGTTTCAGAATAACGAATCCACCAATTCAGTTTACGTCTGTGTAAAAGCCGGTCAGTCGAGCTTATAAGCGCAAGCCGCCGTCCAGTTCAATCACGCGCCCGCTAAAGTAGTCGTTTTCAAAAATAAACTGCGCCGCGCCGGCAAGTTCTTCGACTTGGCCTAGCCGTTTCAGGGGAATCTTATGGGCCATCATCTCCAGCGCTTCCGGCTTCATGGAGGCCACCATATCGGTCATGATAAAACCGGGCGCAATGGCCGCGCAGCGAATGCCGTAGCGGGCGAGTTCTCCGGCCCAGGTCACCGCCATCGCGGCCACGCCGGCCTTGGCCGCAGAGTAATTGCTCTGGCCAATATTGCCGGCCTTGGCGATACTGCTGATATTGATAATCACCCCTTGATTACCTCGTTTGATCATCTGCTCCGCGGCGGCGCGGCCGCAGAGAAAGACCCCGGTCAGGTTCACATCGATCACCGCCTGCCATTGCTGCAGGCTCATGCGACTGACAATTTCGCCGTCTTTGGCTTTTACCAATAAGCTGTCGCGGAGGATGCCGGCATTATTGATCAGGCCATCGAGTTGTTCGTGGTCGCGAATAATCTGCTCAAAAAGCGCATCGACCTCTTCCTCCACTGCCACATTCGCACAGTAGGCCTGTGCGTAAATGCCGGCACCATTTAAATCGGCGACGGCTTTGTCCAGATCATCCTGATTCAGATCAATTAGCAGTGGCACAGCCCCTTTTTCGCCCAGACATTTTGCCATGGCAAAACCCAGGCCGCGGGCGCCGCCGGTAATCGCTATTTTTGCATTTTCAAGCTTCATTATGATGTCTTCTTATTCCCTTTGAATTAATTAGCCGCTGCTGGCGATAAAGTCCGTGCGGCAAAGGCATTTGCTTCAGGATACGAAGCTACACTAATTTTCTGACAATATCCGCAATTGCTGCGGCGCCTTTTTCGCCGAGCAGAATAGAATAGTGATTCACATCGTCAATCACCTCTACCTTCATTTGCGGCAGGCGTTTTTGCATATCCTGCAGGCGTTCACTGGAGTAAAGCGGTGCCTCGTTCATGATCCCGCGGGGGGCCTGTAAAAAAGTAACAGGTACAGAGAGCTTGGCCAGGGCGTTGGGAATATCGTCACTCATTAACTGGCTTTCCGTATCTCCGAGAATGGCGGCCTTGTTCACACAGGAGCGAAGTTCCGGGGCGCTTCCAGAGAGCTCATAAAGCAGATATTCCTCAAGGTCAGCGGACCAGCATTCCCCCAGAGCGGGATGATGTTTCCAGAATTGCAGAAACTCGTCCTCGGAGGCGAAGAGTTTATCCAGCCTATCCATTGAGGGACCGACGACGGCGGTTACAAGTTGTTCCGGTGTGATTCCAGGGGGAAGCTCATCGGCCAGCGGTAGACCGCCATCAATAAATAAGAGTTTTCCAATCCGGTCACCGTAGTGGTGGTGGGTGACCGCAGAGATAAAGGCACCCATGGAGTGGCCCATCAGCAGTGGAACGGCATCGATTTTTAGAAAATCGAGGGTGGCTGCTAAGTCGTCGGCATGCGCCTTCATTCCCCACGGTCCGGTGATATTGCAGCTTTTTCCACGACCGCGGTGGTCCACTGCGATCAGCGTAAACTCGCCGTCTAATTCCCTGGCCAATCCCTGGTAGGATTTGTGATTCGCACTGAGACCGTGTGAACAAAGTAGAATGGGACCGCGGTTTCCCCAAACGCCCACGTGAAGTTGTCCGCCTTGTACGGGTATGTCGTGACTTTGGTAGATCATCGTTTTCACCTTGATTATTTTATTCATCTAATAATGAATTAATTATTATTGTAGAGAAAAGCGGCGGCCAGTCAATCATCCCGTGTGCTGGCCAGAGCGAAAGCTTGCCGAAAACTACTTCTCGGCGAGGGAAAGAAAGCCAGCCGTAGAAAAATCGATAAGGTGGTGCAGTGCGGTTCGTATATCGCTGGAGCGACAAAGATTATCTGACAATCGATCCAGTCGACCGCTTTGCGACAGGGTCAGGGTCAAGCCCCCAGAGAGGCAGTGGTAGGCCCAGAATAAATCGGCCTTCTTTGCAGAGGGGAGGGCGCGCTCAATCAGGTCCAGCAATCGCAACACAACTGGGTCAAAGTTCTCCGACATGATTTCTCCGCCGATTTCCGGGGTATTGTTGATCATGGCGACAATCGCAAAATACGACCGCCAACCTGAATCTCCGGATTCCACCTTGTCGAGCAAGGGCTGCACAAAGGCGGTGATGGCGCCGCGAACATCGATGCTGTCGCCATTTCGGGCTTCATAGTCATTTAATTCGGTGAGTCGCTCCTGGTTCAATACCTCGCCGCGGCGCCGGAATACCTGATCAAACAGGCCCCGCTTATGTTTGAAGTAGTAGTGCAGTAGCGCGGTGTCCACCTCAGCAGCTTTAGCGACCTGTCGCAGAGTCACTGCGTGAAAACCGTTTTCAGCGAATAGCTGTTCCGCCTTGTCCAGTATTAGTTTTTGCCGCGCTTCGGACTGCTTGCCTTTGGGGCGTCCAGGGCGTTTCTTTGGGTTTTCCGTGGCAGTTTTTGCGGCAGTCATTCGCGGGGTCCAGCTCCAACAGGTAATTCTTTAGTGGGTGAGATTATAAAGCCATATTTCCTGATCGGCTTGACAGCATAACAAATATTGACCCATACTATTATTTAATTCAACGGTGAATGAATAAATTTAACAAGACGCCGAGCCTAGCCCTCACCCCAGATTTTGGAGTGATCCAACGGATTGCAGGGAATCCGCGATGCGTCATTTTTCAGTGAAATTTGCTTTGGAAATACTGATTTCCGGAGCCGAGGGAGTTCGATAACAATGTTCTGTAAATCGTCGGTCTATGAGCGTCGCACAGCATTTCTTGCAGCGCTCGTTGCTGCAAACCTGGCCCATGCTGCGGGAGAAGATGCGGATTCCGGCCGGCATACGAAGCCCGCTCGGGTCATTGAGGAAGTTATAGTCAGCGCACAAAAGCGTGATGAGGCGGTGCAGGACGTGCCCATCTCCATGTCGGTCATGAATGCTGACTTTATGGTAGAGCAAGGAGTTACAGATTTGAGGGAAGCATTGCTTTATGTGCCGAACGTCCAGGTTGAACAGGCCGGATTCTTCGCGGCACCTCGGGCCCGCGGCTTTACCTTTAATAACAACAACAAGGCTTTTGAACCGCCGCTGGGTTTTGCCGTCGATGGCATCCCCTATACCCGCATACCGTATTTCCTGGCGGCCACTTTTGACCTTAAACGTATCGAAGTTCTGCGAGGCCCCCAGGGCACAACCTTTGGCAAGAACACCACAGCGGGTCTGATTCATATCCTCACTCAGGACCCGGGTGAGGATGTAGAAGCGGCATTTTCCGTTCAGGGCGGCGATTACGAGCGCGAACGCTATGAGGTGTCGGCGTCGGCGTCCTTGCTTAATGACTCCGTGCGGCTGCGGGTTGCGGCGTTCGATGACAAGCGCGATGGCTTTGTGGATAACACCACTGATGCGGTTGATGCCGACGCCCAGAAAACCTTTCGCGGTCATGACCGCAATGGCTACCGTGTCAAATTGGTGTTGCCGGATATTGCGGGTAGCCAGCTAAAACTGGCCTGGGAACAGGTGGAGCTCACTGACCTTGGCACAGGCTTTGAAATCATTGAAGCGCCTGAAGAGGTGAAGGGCTACCTGCGCAGCTATGACCCCGATGCCGATTTTGTGAAGGGCAATTACCGCGCGTCGTTGAATGACCCGGATGGCCGGTCTGTCTCTATTGACACTTTTAGCCTCGAGTGGTCCTGGGACATAGGCGACTGGAGCATGGTGTTAGTGGGTGGTCACTCGGTTCTGGAGCAGAGCTTGAAGCTGGACAGCGACTTCAGCCCGGCGCCGGCGGTGTTTGGTCAGGGCGGAGATCGCTCACCAACAGTGACCGCCGAAATGCGGGTTATCTCGCCGGATCTTGATGGTTTTTTCGGAGTTAGCGAGCTGTTTGGTCGCGATCTCGGCAGTACGGACTTTGTCGCAGGGGTGTTTTGGCAGAACCGAAAAATCAACGACAGCTATTTCCGCTTTACTTTCGACTTACCCAGTTTTCTTGGCCTGACTGTGGCGACCGAAGGCCCTAACTCGCCAGTCGTGGCCGAGTTGTTGTCGCTTATCCCGCCGGTGGTTGATGGCACACTGATCGAGGATGCTACCCAAAGCTTTAATCAACAGGCGGAAACCCTGGCGGGCTTTGGTGAATTCAAGTGGCATTTCGCGCAGGACTGGACCTTCCAGCTCGGTATGCGTCAAAGCGTTGAAACCAAAGATGGCCAATGGGACCAGTATTTCAATCAACCGCAGCCCGCCGTGGTGTTGCCCCAATCGGGACTGGATGAGTTTCAGGCCGCAGCCGATATGCGAGATGTGCAATTTCAGCACAAGGCCTCTATTAATTGGCAGCCCACTGATGAGCTAAGCTTCTTTCTTCACCGGGCCGAAGGGGTGAAAGGCGGTGGTTTTAATGCCTTCGCGTTTAGCGCGAGGGAAGATGAATTGCAGTTTGGCCCCGAATACACCACAGAGTGGAGTTTGAATGCCAAAACCAGCTGGCTGCAAAATACCCTGCAGGCTAACGTCTCTATCTTCAGAATGGATGTCGATGATTTTCAGGTGCTGACCCGGGATCCGGACCGCACCAATATCGGTATCGGTGTCACTATCGTGAAGAACGCTGCGAAGGCGCGCTCACAAGGCGTTGAAGGTGACTTTACCTGGCTGCCCAATGACTGGCTAACATTAATAGGGACGGTTGGCTTTAACGACACCGAATACCTGAAGTTTACCGACAATGAATGTGCGCCGGATCAGCAGGATGATCCCAATTGTGGTGACGCTTCGGGTAAATCCTTCCCCTTTGCGCCACGCTGGAATAACACCCTCACCAGCATAATCAGTCTCCCGGTGCTCGATACCGGGCTCATGTTCACTGCGAGCGCGACGGTAGAGCAAATCAGCGAGCAGTTTCTGGATGTTGATCTCGACAAACGAAAAATGCAAGACGGTTTTGAGCGCTACAAGGCAAGCCTTGGCATTGCCCATCCGACTCAGGGCTGGAGTTTCAAAATCATCGGTGAAAACCTCACTGACGAACAAACAGGTATTCGTCAGGGAGATTTGTTTTCTGGTGTGATTGTAGAAATAACGGAACAGCCCCGGCTGATTTATGGCCAGTTCAACTGGGAGTTTTGAGCATGACAACATTCTCTAGCGCTGCGGACAATATGCACGCGGATTTTGAACCGGCGTTTTTTACGCTTGCCGATATGATCGCGGTGAATGCGACTACCCGACCGCGGGATATCGCCTGGATCGAAGGTGAAACGCAGCTCACCTGGCGGGACTTTAATCGCAATATCAACCAACTGGCCCGCGCGTTGCGGGAAAATGGTTTGCAGGCGGGGGACAGAGTCGCCCTGCTGGGTGGCAATACGTTGTGGGCCTATTCGGTGGGGTTTTCTACCCTGCGCGCGGGGGGCGTGATGTGCCCGCTCTCGGCATTATTAACACCGGAGATGCTCGCGCAGTTAATTGTAGATAGCGGTGCAAAAATCCTGTTTGCTGACCGCGCCTACCTCGAATTGGCGAAGCAGGTTTGCACATTGAGTGCCGGATTAACACTGGTCTATGTTGGTGATAAACCCGAAGGTGGATATAGCTACGCAGATTTTGTTGACGGCGTGTCATCGGCTGACTTCTATCACCCCCGTCGTGCGGAGGATCCTGCAAATATCATTTATTCCTCTGGCACCACGGGTACGCCGAAAGGGATTGTTCATACTCACGGCGCTCGTATCGGCTTTACCCACCAAATTGCCCACGGTTGTCGATATACCAGTGAGTCGCGTGGCCTGGTGACCACCGCGCCGAACAGCAACGCCACCTGGGCGTTTATTTTTCCGCTTATCTGGCTGGGCGGCAGTGTGGTTACGGCGGGAAGTTTTGACGCTGCGCGAACAATTGAACTGATTGCTCAACACCGCGTGAGCCATATGTTTATTGTTCCTACCCAGGCCCGCGCGATTACCGAGTACGCCGAGGCAGGGGATGCCGATTTCAGTAGTTTGCGTTGTGTGGTGACCGCCGGCGCTCCAATGCCGGTCCCACTTAAAGATACCATGAGGGCATTGATCGGTGAAAACCTGTTTGAGCTTTGGGGCTTCTCTGAAAGTGTCGGGACTATCATTGCTCCGGAAGAAATGCGTCGGCGTCCCGAGTCTGTGGGGCGGGCCTGGACAGGTACCGAGCTGCGCATTATTGACGAGTCAGGATGCGATATTACCGGTCAGGGCCCCGGTGAAATAGTCGGCCGTACAACCAGTACCATGTGTGGTTACCTGAACAGGGACGATGCCAACCGTGAGATCGTCTGGTACGACGAACATCAGCGCCTGTATTTACGCACTGGTGATATTGGAGAGTTAGATGACGACGGCTACCTCACCCTGCGCGGCAGGCAAAAAGATATCATCTTGTCCGGGGGCCTGAATGTCTTTCCGATAGATATTGAGAAAGTGCTGCTAGAGCACGAAGTAATTGTTGATGTAGCCGTTTTTGCGGCAGACCATGAGAAGTGGGGTGAAACGCCAGTGGCCGCGGTTCTTCTCGGCGCTGATAAATCCGCAGACAGTGCAGCAATCCTGGCCTGGGCAAATAGCCGGCTGGCGAAGTTCCAGCGACTTTCTGATGTGGTCATCTACAGCGAAGATTTTCCCCGCAATACCATGGGCAAGGTGCAAAAGAACGAATTGAAAGCTCGCTACTCCCCTGCCTGCGAGGTGTAAGCGGACGAGCAGTGTCGCCGGCATCCGTCGGCGGCAGTTTTTCGGTGAATAATATTACCTTGACTGGCGACGGCGGGTGCCATTCGCTACCATTCCCCACTATCTTTCCAGCAAGGAATACATCGTGACTTTGGAAGTCATTATTCTGGCCGCCGGCCAGGGTACACGAATGCGCTCCAGCCTCCCCAAGGTTCTGCACAAACTCGCCGGTAAGCCCATGTTAAGTTGGGCGATTGATGCCGCTGCCGCTACCGGCGCCGATAAGACCCATGTGGTTGTTGGCCACGGTGCGGAGCAGGTAAAAGCGCGCCTTTCCTCGCCGTATTTAAGCTGGGTCGACCAACTGGAACAAAAGGGCACCGGCCACGCCGTTGCCCAGGCCATGCCGGCGGTAGCCGATGATGCCTTGGTTCTGATTACCTACGGCGATGTGCCGCTGGTTTCCGCCGACACCCTGAAAAACATGGTGGCCCGGGCCGACGAAAACAGCCTGGTTCTGCTCACTGTCGAATTGGACAACCCTACGGGCTACGGCCGGATTGTGCGCGACAGCGCCGGCCAGGTCACCGCCATTGTGGAACAGAAAGACGCCTCGGCCGAGCAATTGCGCATCCGCGAAGTTAACACGGGTATGATGGCAGTAAGCGCTCACTATCTTAATGCCTGGCTGCCGCGCTTGTCGGCCAATAACGCCCAGGGCGAATACTACCTCACCGATATTATTGCCATGGCCGTGGCGGATGGTGTGCGTGTCGATGTACAGCACCCGGCCGCACTTTGGGAGGTTGAGGGCGTTAACAACCGCCTGCAGCTCAATGCCCTGGAACGCCAGTATCAACAACACAATGCCGAAGCGCTGATGACGGCCGGGGTGACCCTGGCAGATGCGCAGCGCATCGATGTGCGCGGTGAGCTGAAAACCGGCTGCGATGTCAGCATCGATATCAACTGCGTGTTTGAGGGCCGCGTTGAGCTTGGCGACAATGTCAGCATTGGCCCCAATTGCGTGATCAGCAATTCCACCATTGCCGCGGGCTCGGTGATCAAAGCCCAGTCGGTATTGGAAGATGCGGTTGTGGGTGAAGACTGCACCATTGGCCCCTTCGCCCGGTTGCGCCCCGGCACGGTATTGGCCAAGGCTGCTCGCGTTGGCAACTTTGTCGAGACCAAAAACGCCCAGGTGGGTGAGGGCAGCAAAATCAATCACCTCAGCTACGTCGGCGACGCAGTGCTGGGCGAGCACGTCAACATAGGTGCAGGTACCATCACTTGCAACTATGATGGGGTTAACAAGTCGAAAACCGAGATTGGCAGCGGCGCGTTTATCGGTTCCAATACCGCGCTGGTGGCGCCGGTCAAAGTCGGCAAGCAGGCCACCGTGGGCGCCGGCTCAACCATTACCAGCAATGTTGCGGATAATGAATTGAGTGTAGGCCGGGGTCGGCAGCGCAATATCGAGGGCTGGAAACGCCCGCAAAAGAAATCCTGAGCGGTAACAACGAACTATGTGTGGAATTGTTGGTGCAGTAGCGCAACGTGAAGTCTCCCGTATTTTGCTGGAGGGGCTGCATCGGCTGGAATATCGCGGTTACGACTCCGCGGGCATGGCGGTGATCTCACCCGACAATACAGTGCCTTGCCTGCGCCGGGTTGGTAAAGTCGCCGCACTTGAAGAAGCGCTCGACCAGAGCCCCCTGCCGGGCCACACCGGTATTGCCCATACGCGCTGGGCCACCCACGGCGAGCCCTCGGAAAAAAATGCCCACCCCCACTGTTCAGAAAAACTGGCGCTGGTGCACAACGGCATCATTGAAAACCATGTGGAACTGCGCGAACGGCTTGAAGGCCTCGGTTATGTCTTCCTCTCAGATACCGACACCGAAACCATCGTCCACCTGGTTCATCACTACTACCAGCAACAGCGCGACCTGCTTGGCGCTGTAAAACACGCCATTACTGAACTCGAAGGCGCCTACGGCCTGGCGGTTATCCACGCCGACAAACCCGATCGCCTGGTGTGCGCGCGCAAGGGCAGCCCGCTGGTGATTGGTATGGGCATTGGCGAAAACTTTATCGCTTCTGACCAGCTCGCCCTGCGCCAGGTGACCGACCGCTTTGTTTACCTGGAAGAAGGCGACATCGCCGAAGTGACCGCCGGCTACTTCCGCATCTGGAACGAAGCCAACGAGCCCGTTAACCGCAGTGTTACCCAGATTGATACCGCAGCGGAAAGCGCCGACAAAGGCCACTACCGTCACTACATGCTCAAGGAAATCTACGAGCAGCCTGCAGTGATTCGCCGTTCGCTGGCAGGCCGCTTGAGCAGCAAGAAAATTCTCGCCGAGGCTCTTGGCACCAAAGCCAGCGAATTGCTTAAAACTATTTCCTCCGTTCAAATCGTGGCCTGCGGCACCAGCTACCACGCGGGCATGGTCGCCAAATACTGGATCGAAGGCATCGCCGGCGTGCCCTGCCGGGTCGAAGTAGCCAGTGAATTCCGCTACCGCAAATTCAAAGTGCAGGACCACACCCTGCTGGTAACCATTTCCCAGTCGGGTGAAACTGCCGACACCCTCGCCGCACTGCGCCTGGCAAAAACCCTCGGCTACGCCGCCACCATGACCATCTGCAATGTGGCGCAAAGCTCACTGGTCAGAGAATCCGACCTCAACCTGATGACCGAGGCCGGCCCGGAAATCGGTGTGGCCTCCACCAAGGCCTTCACCACGCAACTGGTCGCCCTGCTGTTATTGACCATTGCCCTGGGTAGATACCACGAGATCGACGAACAGCAGGAAGCGGAAATCGTCAACGCCCTGCACCAACTGCCCGATCTATTGGCTGAAAC
>JBFEVY010000329.1:0-3814 GCA_041546665.1 Spongiibacteraceae bacterium
GACTACGACGGCACCGAGCGCACCCTTGCCAAGCTTCGCGCCAATACGCTGAAATCCGGCCAAGTGGGCCGTCTGGTTGCCAATAACTTTCGCTCCAGCATCATTGTCGCCCCGCTGACCGAGACTGACCCGCGAACTGGCGAGCGCCTCGACTACCAGGCCCTGTCAGCAGAGCTGGAACGCCAAGTGCGCGACCAATTCCAGTCTGGCAGTACCCGCATCCACATCGTCGGTTTTGCCAAGCTGGTCGGCGACCTCATTGATGGCGCCACCCTGGTTGGCACCTTCTTCGGGATTGCCTTCGTGATCACGGCAGTTATGCTGTTTTTTTACAGCCGCTGTGCCTGGCTGACTCTGGGGCCGCTGCTCTGTTCAACCATTGCTGTCATCTGGCAACTCGGCTTGTTGCGCTTGCTTGGTATGGGTCTGGACCCCTACTCCATGCTGGTTCCCTTCCTGATCTTTGCGGTCGGCATCAGCCACTCGGTGCAAATTATCAATCGCTTTGGGCATTACTGCCACGCGGGCACCGACAGTTGTGAATCGGCCTTGCTGGCTTTTGTTCGACTCAGCAAGCCAGGCTTCATTGCCCTGGTGAGCGACGCAGTGGGCTTTTTCACCCTGCGGGTTATCGATATTCCGGTTATCAAGGAACTCGCCCTGGTCGCGAGTATCGGGGTAGCCGTGCTTGTCCTTACCAACCTGGTGCTGCTGCCGCTGGTGCTGTCTTTTACCGGTATCAGCAAGATTGGCCGGCGCTACCGCGACAGCAAGGAAAACAGCGAATACCGCCATTGGCGCACGGTTTCAAACGTCACCCGCCCTGCGGCAGCGAAAACCGTTATCGCAGTCTGCGTATTATTGTTTATCGGAGGAAGCTGGATCGGCCAACAACAGAAAATTGGTGACCTCGATCCCGGCGCACCAGAATTACGCCCCGATTCCCGTTACAACAAGGACAACGACTTCCTCACCCGGAATTACTCAACCAGTACCGATGCCTTTGTGGTGATGGTGCACACGCCGCCGCAGCAATGTGGAAATTACAGCGTGCTGTCCGCTATCGACTACTTCCAAGGCACCATGGAAAACGTCAACGGCGTGCAGTCGGCAATGTCGCTGGTGGATATTTCCAAACTTGTGATCATGGGCATGAATGAGGGCAACCCCAAATGGCATGCCATCAGTCGCAATCAGCTGATTTTGAATAACTCCCTTAGCCGGGTACCCAGCAGCCTGCTGAATACCGACTGTTCAATGGTTCCCGTCATCCTGTTCCTGGAAGACCACAAGGCCGACACCCTGACCCGGGTGGTCGCTGCGGCGGACAAATTTGCCGCGGAGAACAGCAGCGATAACATTGAGTTCCGCCTCGCAGCGGGCAACGCCGGCGTCGATGCAGCGACCAATATCGTTATCAGCTCGGCACAGTACCGTATGCTCGCCTGGGTGTACGGCGTTGTAATCCTGCTCTGCCTGCTGACCTTCCGCTCAGTCAAGATTACCGCCTGCATCATCATTCCGCTGATGTTGACGTCAATTCTTGGACAAGCCCTGATGGCCATGCTGGGTATCGGTGTGAAGGTCGCCACCCTGCCGGTTATCGCCCTCGGGGTCGGCATCGGGGTCGACTACGGAATTTATATCTACAATTCCCTAGGTCACTACCTGAGATCCGGCGACAGCCTCGGCCAGGCTTATTTTTCTGCGCTGAAAAGCAGTGGCACCGCCGTGGCGTTCACCGGATTAACCCTCGCCGTTGGCGTTGGCACCTGGATCTATTCACCGATTAAATTCCAAGCTGACATGGGGCTTATGCTGACCTTTATGTTCTTCTGGAACATGATCGGCGCATTGTTGTTCCTCCCCGCCCTGGCCTGGCTCTTCAATACCCGGGCAACCGAAATGAAGCGGGCCTCAAACTAATTGGGGCGAAGGCCTGACCACACTGCGCTGGCAATACAGAGATGCTAAGCGCAGTGTGGCCACCGGTTCAGAAAAGCCACTCCGGAGCCAGCAATAACGTTAACCCCAGGGAAAAGATAAGCGCGCCGCTCAACAGTTTAAGCCAGCGCCCCTGCCTCACCTCCAGTCGCAGCTGACTGAAAGAGATAACCGCAATCGCAACCATCAGGCCGTCATCAAAGATATAGGCCAGGTTATACAATACGAGATAGCCATAGTAACTAGGTGCACTCAGAGCCTGCTGAGTCAGCACCTGCGTATACAGCGCGGGCAGCCCTGCTGTACACAACAGTTCGATCAGGTTGACCATCACCGCCAGAACCGCCACGCCGAACAAGGCCGTTGTCAGATGCTCCGCCTGCACCACCTCCCGCACTCGCCGGAAGATGCCGGGCTTATAACGCTCAGGGATACTGAAGCTCAAACCCCGCCCCGGCAGCACCGCATCTTTTAAATGCACCGTCCCCACTACCAAGGCAAACACCGCCAGGGCAAGCTGTACCGGCCGCACATAACCTATCAGCAGGAAGACATTTAGCCAGGCGGCCATAATTGCGAAGTACACTGCGCCGCCGGCCAGCACAAAGGTGCTGGCGATCAACATCATCCGGCGCCGGCTTTTAACGTGTACCAGCAGTGAAAGCAGAAATAGCAGCACCCACATGGCGCAGGGATTAAATCCATCTGCCAGGCCTACCGCCAGCGTAAACGCCACCAGGCCGTGTTCGCTAAGATTGATGCGGCCAAAAAAGGGCAGAACCGGCTCATCGGTATTCACCCTAGGTAACTCGAGTCGCGCCATACTTTCCAGCACCGATTGCATCGCCTGCGGTGTTGAGAAGCCAACAAACAATTGCCCACAGGCGTAAAAACTCGGCACACCTGGACGGCTGACTTCATGGGCGAGGCTGATGCTCTGCAGCCGGTCTCGAATTGCTTGTGACTGGCCGATGTTCTGAAAAGTGATTTCTATATCGGGGTGGTCGCGCTGATACTGCGGAAGAAATCGTTTCGCCTCAGCACAGTGCGGGCAGCCATCGGCGACAAATACCTCGAGAGAGGCGCACTTGCCTTCGCCTGTTTCACCCGCATTTACACTGGCTGTCAGCATTGTTAACAGCACAACAGCAAGGCGGCGAAAAAGAGCAGTCATCACGGATTACACCTTTGCATTGCACACCACTGAATTGGGCGTTATCACTTTAAAAATAGCACCGCGCCAAGCGGGGAAACAAGCGCCAAACAGGCCTGTTGCAATGATAATCGACGCTAAAAACCTTCTGCACGCATCGCGGCTGGCATCCTTCTCCTGGCCGGCGCTACAATGGGACGAACTGCGAATCAGCTGTTGTGATTCGCCACTACCCAGGAGACGCCCCGAATGAAAACTGCTCACGACCTGGTCGCCGCCGCCAAGGCCGACATCAGCGAAATCCCGGTCTCAGAAGCCGAAGCTGCCATTGCCAACGCGGACTTGTTGATTGATGTGCGAGAAGCCGACGAATACCACACCGGTCATATTCCAGGCGCAATTAATATTCCCCGAGGCTTGTTGGAGTTCAAGCTGTCAAACGACCCGTCTATGGAAGATCGCGGACTCAATATTGTTATTTATTGCAAGACCAGTGGCCGTGCAGCCCTGTCTGCCAAAGCCATGAAAGAAATGGGCTATTTACACGTGCAGTCCATTACCGGCGGTATCGATAATTGGGAAGCCGAAGGCAAACGTATTGTCGTACCGGAAACACCCGACTTCGATTAATCAAAACGCCCCATTGTGGCGGACGTCAGTGCGGTCCGCCATTCCCCCCCTATCGCTGCCCGCCTCGCCCTCGTCCGCGCCCACCTC
>JBFEVY010000131.1:0-9108 GCA_041546665.1 Spongiibacteraceae bacterium
GGGTTTTTTCCAAACCAATTCGGCGGTGGCGGAAAAACTCTATGCCACTGCGCGGGATTGGCTCGCGGGGCTTGATATCCACCATTACTGGGATCTGTTCTGTGGTTCCGGCGGGTTTGGCCTGCACTGTCTCAACGCGCAGCGGCGCATGATCGGCATTGAGATTGAAGCGGAGGCGGTTGCCTGCGCCCGGCGCAGCGCTGATGAATTGGGTTTTGCCGAGCAGGTCAGCTTTATGGCCCTGGATTTGACCCAGCCGGTTGAGGCGCTCGCCGGGGAGCGACCCGATGCGGTGATCGTCAACCCGCCGCGGCGGGGACTGGGTGTTGATCTTTGCGGGATGTTAGAGGCAGTGGCGCCGGCGTTGATTCTCTATTCCAGCTGCAACGTGCAGTCTCTGGCTGAAGATATTCGACGCCTGCAATCCTACCGCGCAGAGCGCGTGCAGCTCTTTGATATGTTTGCCCACTCCTCCCATTTCGAGACTCTGGTTTTACTGCGGCGCGTCTCGACGGGCGAGCAGGGTTAATGAAGGTCGCGACTCGCGGCCTTAACGCATTCGAGAATCCCGTAGTCGTATTCGCCGTCGAGCATCTCGTAAACGGGTTTTAAGCGCGTGTCTTCGCTGTGCTCAAAGGCAAAGCGAATTTCCTGCAGGGCGGCGGCGTCCAACTCAACCACATCCTCCAGTTCCAGCTCGCCGCTGCGTATGGCGCCCGCCAGGTGGCGGTAGACGGTGGCCAGGGTGAGGTCGCGCTGGTGGGCGATTTCCAGTGGTTTGAGCCCCCGGCACAGCAGTTCAACACTTTCCTGGGCAGTGTCTGAATTTTTGCTTTCAGCGCTGTCGCCGTGCTCGAGGATGACTTCCAGAAAGCTGTCGCCATAGGCATCCAGCTTGCGTTCCCCAACCCCGGATATGCGGCTGAGTTGGTCCAGGGTTTGCGGCCGGCGCTCGGCCATTTCGGCGAGGGTGGCGTCGTGGAAAATCACGTAGGCCGGTACACCCTGTTCGTCGGCAAGTTCGCGACGGTGGGCGCGTAGGGCTTCCCACAACGCCGAATGCTGGCCGCTGGCGACGGCGGTGGATTTGCGCTGCCGGGTTTTGCTGGCCTTGATGAGTTTACGCAGGGTCAGGGTCTGCTCGCCACGCAGAATGGGGCGGGCCGCTTCGGTGAGCAGTACACTGCCGTGGCCCTCAAGGTCGACACTGAGCAGGCGGCGAGCGATCAGTTGCCGGAACAGGGTGCGCCACTCGCTGGTGTCCAGGTCTGTGCCGATGCCAAAGGTACTGATCTTGTCGTGACCAAATTGTTGAATGCGGTCGCTGGTTTTGCCAAGCAGCACATCGACCACGTAGTTGACGCCAAAACGCTGGCCGGTGCGGTAAACACAGGAGAGCGCCTTTTGTGCCGCTACGGTGGCATCCCAGGTTTGCGGCGGGTTCAGGCAGTTGTCGCAATTACCGCAGGGCTGCTCCAGTTCGTCGCCAAAATAATGCAGCAGGGCCTGGCGTCGGCAGGTATCGAGTTCACAAAGCCCGAGCATGGCGTCGAGCTTGTGGCGTTCTACACGTTTATAACTTTCGCTGGCCTCGGAGTTTTCCTGCATCTGTCTGAGAGTGATAACGTCCTGCAGGCCGTAGAGCATCCAGGCGTCGCTGGGCAGACCGTCGCGGCCGGCGCGGCCGGTTTCCTGATAGTAGGCCTCAATACTTTTCGGCAGATTGAGGTGGGCAACAAAGCGCACATCGGGTTTGTCGATGCCCATGCCGAAGGCGATGGTGGCAACAATGATGATGCCATCCTCCCGCAGGAAGCGGCTCTGGTTGGTTTCGCGAACCTCGTTGCTGAGCCCGGCGTGGTAGGGCAGGGCATTGAGGCCCTTGGTGTTCAGCCAGGCGGCGGTTTCATCGACCCGTTTGCGCGACAGGCAGTACACAATCCCGGCTTCGCCTTCGTGCTCGTTGCGAATAAAGCGCAGCAGTTGGTCCCGGGCGTTGCCCTGATTTTCGGCGATGCGATAGCGAATGTTGGGCCGGTCAAAGCCGTTGTTGAAAACTGGTGCATTTTCCAGCCCCAGTCGCTGTGCAATTTCGCGTTGAGTGCGCTGGTCGGCGGTGGCGGTGAGGGCAATACGCGGAACCGCCGGGAAGCGCTCGTGCAGTACCGAGAGCTGGATATACTCGGGGCGAAAGTCGTGCCCCCACTGGGAGACGCAGTGGGCCTCGTCAATGGCAAACAACGCCAGTTTGCAGCTGTCCAGTAACTCCAGAGTGCGGGGCGTCATCAGCCGCTCTGGGGCCACATAGAGGAGGTCCAGTTCGCCCTGGCGAAGTTGTCGCTCGATGGAAAAGGCTGCCTCGCCGCTCAGGCTGGAATTGAGAAAGGCGGCCCGAACCCCGTTTTGGCGCAGGGCGGCGACCTGATCCTGCATCAATGCGATCAGTGGAGACACCACAATGGCGGTGCCTTCGCGCAGCAGTGCGGGAATCTGGTAGCACAGCGATTTGCCGCCGCCGGTGGGCATCAGTACCAGGGCGTCGTTGCCGGCAACCAGGGTGTCGACGATGTCCGCCTGCTGGTGGCGAAAGGTTTCGTAGCCGAAGACGGATTGCAGGGTATCCAGGGCGCGGTTGGGGTGGGTCTGAACCGTGTCGGACATCACCACATCAAATCGTCGGGGATTTGGTAATCGGCATAGGGGTCGTCCTGGTCCACGGCGTTTTGGCTATTGGCCTCGTTGAGGACCAGCACTGCCGTTTCGTCGCGCTGGCGGATTTTGTCGGCCACTGCCCTGGGTACGAGTTCATAGCCCTCGCCGAGTTTGACGATGGCGACAATCCCCTTGATAAGCTGGTTTTGCAGCGCTTCGGTGACAAACACTTTTTTGATTTTCTTACCGTCGGTAAACTGGTAGGCGATTTCGCCTTGTTTGCGGTCGATGCGATTGACGTTGATCAGCTGAATAATCTGCGCCTGAATTGCCTTCTTCTCAACCTCGAGCTGGCGCTGTCGGTTAATCTCCCGGTCCCGTTCTGCCTTTTCCGCGAGGGCGCGCTGGGCGGCCTGTTTGCCTCCGTCAATGGTCGCTTTGCCCTTGTTCTGTTTGGCGGCCTTGCGCTTTTCTTGATTGACTTGTTTGGCTTTTTTCTTGTCGACCAGACCGGCATTGAGCAGTTGGTCCTGTAGCGAGGCCATGGTGATGTCTCCGGGAATTTCCTAAAGCCTGCATTTTAGGCTAATCGCGCAACGGCTTGAAGCAATGCCCCGGAATTTCCTTAATGTTCTCTTAAGCCTGGTGGTGGAGTCTTGGCAGACAAAATAAGGCGGTATGGCTGTGGCCGCAGTGAGTCTCCGGGGGGCGTGTGAAAAAGAATATCAGGATTTCGCTGGCGGCGGCCAGTTGTGCCCTTCTGAATGGCCCGTCGGCGCTGGCGGAAAACAGCCACGATGTTGGCGACTGGGATGTCAGTGCCGCGATCCTCTTTTATCAGGAAACCGACCGGGTGACTGCGGTTGAGCCGGTGATTGCCGCGCGAAAACTGCTCGATACTGATGAGTTTCTGACTTTTAAGCTTACCGTGGACACCCTGACCGGGGCGTCGGCAAATGGTGCGGTGCCCACGGATCGACCGCAGACATTCTCCGGGCCGTCCGGTGGCGGCTCCACCTCGACCCCGGCCAATGAAACGCCGCTGGATGACACCTTCAAGGACACCCGCTTTGCCTTTAATGCGGCCTGGCAAAGGCCGCTGACGGAGGACCTGACGATGGTCCTGGGGGGCAATGTCTCCAGCGAATACGACTACCAGTCATTCTCCGTTAACGGCAGTCTGGCTCGGGATCTCAATCGCGGCAATACGACACTTTCAGCGGGCCTGTCGCTGGGCCTTGATAGTGTTGATCCCGTCGGGGGCAAACCGGTTGCGTTCAGCGCAGGCGGTGGTGGCGGTGAAGGCGACGATGACTTCGACGAGGACGAGCGGGAATTCGAGGATGGCGACGAGCGCGAAGGTGGCAGCAACGGTGGCTCCGACACCAAGACCCTGGTCGACCTGGTGTTCGGCCTAACCCAGATTATCGATCAGAACAGCCTGTTCCAGCTCAATTACGCCCTGAGCCAGTCCAGTGGCTATCTCACCGATCCCTATAAATTTATTACCGTAGTGAATCCCGCAACCGGGCGACCGGTGTTTCTGGATGGTATCAACGGCAATGCGTCGCTGGTGCTGTATGAGAACCGCCCCGACAGCCGGCTGAAACACAGTATCTACGGCCGCTATAAACGCTTTCTGGGCGGTGATGTGCTCGACCTGTCTTACCGCTATATGATTGACGACTGGGGCATTGATTCCCACACGGTGGATCTTCGCTACCGCTGGAAATTTGCCGACACCCAGTATCTTGAGCCCCATGTTCGCCTCTATCGGCAAACCGCGGCGGATTTTTATACACCTTTTTTTGTCGATGGCCAGCAGCCCGCCGAGGGGGACGAATCCACCGAGGCCTCAGCCGATTATCGCCTGGGCGAGTTTGACGGTTATACCGTGGGTCTGGAGTACGGCCAGGACAATCCCTCGAACTCCTGGAGTGTGGCGCTGGAGTACTATCTGCAAACCGGTGACGAGCCGGCGGGCAAGTTTGGCGAACTGAGCAATCAGGAGCTCTATCCGGATGTGGATGCCATGATGCTCAGAATATCCTTTGATTTCTAGCGCCCGTCGGGGATCGGTACACTGAGTTTGAGCAGGTCTATGGCGACGGCCTCGGCGGCCTTGATGCCGTCGATACCCGCGGACAGAATCCCACCGGCATAGCCGGCGCCTTCTCCGGCGGGATACAAGCCCGCTGTGTTGAGGCTTTGGTAATCCCGGCCGCGTTTGATGCAGATCGGTGAGGAAGTGCGGGTTTCGACCCCGGTGAGCAGGGCGTCCTCCATATCAAAGCCCTTGATCTGTTTGGCAAAGGCGGGGATCGCTTCGCGAATGGCCGCCACCGCAAACTCCGGCAGGGCTTCGGCCAAGTCACCGAGCTTGATGCCCGGGCGGTAGGATTGCGCCACCTTGCCCAGCGCCGTTGACGGCTGCCCCTTGAGAAAATCCCCCACCCGCTGTGCTGGAGCACTGTAGTCGCCGCCGCCGAGTTCAAAGGCGCGGCTCTCCAGACGGCGCTGCAGGTCTACACCCGCTAGCACATGTTCCGGGTAGTCCTTCTCGGGTTCAATGCCCACCACAATTGCGGCGTTGGCGTTGCGCTCATTGCGGGAATACTGGGACATGCCGTTGGTCACCACGCGATTTTCTTCTGAAGTGGCGGCGACCACCGTGCCGCCAGGGCACATACAAAAACTGTACACGCTGCGGCCGTTTTTACAGTGGTGAACCAGTTTGTAATCCGCCGCACCGAGTATCGGGTGCCCGGCCTGCTGGCCAAAACGCGCCTGGTCAATGACCGATTGAGGATGCTCAATACGGTAGCCGATGGAAAACGGCTTGGGCTCGATATAAACCCCCTGGTCGAGCAGCATCTGGAAGGTGTCGCGGGCGCTGTGGCCTATCGCCAGAATAACATGGCGGCTGTGCAGGGTTTCACCGCTACTCAGGGTGACGCCGCTGATTTTGCCCTGGCCGTCCTGACTGGGTTCGCGGTGGAGCTTGTCCACCCGGCATCCAAAGCGGATTTCGCCGCCCAGTTGCTCGATTTCCGCGCGAATATTCTCGACCATCTTCACCAGTTTAAAGGTGCCGATATGGGGCTTGCTGATCATCAGAATCTCTTCCGGCGCGCCGGCCTTCACAAATTCTTCCATCACCTTGCGGCCCAGAAACCGGCGATCCTTGACCTGGCTGTAGAGCTTGCCGTCGGAAAAGGTACCGGCGCCGCCCTCGCCAAACTGCACATTGGATTCGGTGTTGAGTTTGCGTTTGCGCCACAGTCCCCAGGTGTCCTGGGTGCGTTGGCGAACGTTCTGGCCGCGCTCCAGCACGATGGGCTTTAAGCCCATCTGGGCGAGCAGCAGTGCCGCGAGGATGCCGCAGGGACCAAAGCCGATCACAATCGGCCGCTGCTGCTCGCCTGTGGGGAAATTCTCCGGGGCGTGGCCGAGGAATTGATAGCGGGTATCGGGGCTGGGGCCGATAAAGGATTTCCCCTTGAAGCGCTCGAGCACCTCGGCCTCAATGCCGCCAGCAAGGGCAATGTCCAGCTGATAGATCAGCTGAATGGCGCCTTTTTTACGGGCGTCGTAGCTGCGCTTGAAGATATGTACCTCGCTGAGGTCAGCGTCGTTGAGCCCGAGTCGCGCCAACAGCGCGTTGCGCAGGTCTGCCTCACTGTGGTCGAGGGGGAGTTTTAAATCGTTCAGTCTCAGCATGGTTCGGTGTCGTAGGGGGCTGCAAAGGCGCGCAATTCTACCACAGCCCGGGATTTATACCGCCAATCCGGCGCTATAGCCGGAGGACCAGGCCCACTGAAAATTAAAGCCCCCCAACCAGCCGGTGACGTCCAATACCTCGCCAATGAAATAGAGCCCCGGTTGCTGCTTTGCCTCCATGGTCTTAGAGCTTATACCGTCGGTGGACACGCCGCCGCGGGTGACCTCTGCGGTGCGGTAGCCCTCGGTGGCGGAGGGCTTGAATTGCCAATCATTTAGCAGCGCGCCGATGTCGCTCAAGCGGCGGTCGCTGAATTCCGCGAGGGGTTTATCTGCTTCCGACGGCCACCAGCGTGCCTGTAACTCCGCGACCAGGCCTTTTGACAGCGATTCGCTGAGTACCGAGCGCAACAGGCTTTTGGGGCGTTGCTGTTTGGCGAGTCGCAGCAGCGCCGGGGCGTCGACGTGCGGCAACAGGTCGATATGGATGCTGTCGCCGGGGTGCCAGTAATTGGAGATCTGCAAAATGGCCGGGCCGCTCAGGCCGCGGTGGGTAAAGAGCATGTTCTCGGTAAATTCTCCGTGGTTGCAGCGGGCGGTGACTTCCAGGGCCAGCCCGGACAGGCGTTCGCACAGGCTTTTGTTGGCGTCGCTGAACATAAAGGGCACCAGCCCAGCCTGGCGCTCGATGACGTTCAGGCCGAACTGCCCTGCGAGTTCGTAGCCGATACCACTACCGCCCAGGGTGGGAATGGACAGCCCGCCGGTGGCGACCACAAGGGACTCGCACTCCAACTGGCCCAGCGTCCCTTGTTGGTTTACCTGTAGGCGGTAGCGGCTGCTTTCACTGGCAATTTCAGAAACCGACTCCAGTTCACAATGAGTGCGGATGCTAACACCGGCGGCGCTGCATTCGTCGAGAAGCATCGCCAGGATGTCTTTTGCGGAGTGTTGGCAGAACAGTTGGCTGTGTTTGCGTTCTTCGTAGGCGATGCCGTAGCGCTCGACCAGTGCGATGAAATCCCAGGAGGTATAGCGTTTCAGTGCCGCTTTACAAAAATGAGGATTGGCAGAGATGAAATTTTCTGCGCCGACAAATTGATTGGTGAAATTACAGCGCCCGCCGCCGGACATCAGAATTTTTTTGCCAACCTTATTGGCGCGCTCAAGAACCAGTACATTTCGGCCCCGCTGTGCGGCGGTAAAGGCACAGAATAATCCGGAGGCGCCGGCGCCCAGAACAATGACATCGTAGTGAGAGGGTGTGGACATGGGCGATGTGGTGCTCGTATCGAATGAGACAGGTAGCCGGGCCGGCGATTATCGCAGAATCTCCCCCGGTAATGAATGCGGTGCGCCGGCGGTGGTGTTGAAACGGAGCTTAAAGTTGACCATTTTGCACGGATAATACGTATAGGCAGGGGGGCGCGCTTTGTTCAAGCTGGTTTTTACTCAGAACGCCTCACTAATAACATGCTGCCTTTGGCTAAAGGTCGGCGCGCAAACCTACAGGCTCCTTCAAAATGACATCCGCAACCTCCTGTGATGAATTAGCAAAAACTTTGACGGCAATCGGGAATTCCCAAGCCATTATCGAGTTTGATCCCGATGGCAATATTCTTCGGGCTAACGAAAACTTCCTGGCGGTAACAAAGTATGCGGAAGGAGAGCTTGTGGGCCAGCACCACCGGCTTTTTGTTGACCCCGGTTATGCCCGTAGCGCGGAGTATCGCGAATTTTGGCAGGCACTTCGCGCCGGTCACGCGCAAACCGGTGAGTTTTGCCGTTACGCAAAGGATGGCGCTGAGTTTTGGATTCAGGCTTCCTACAACCCCATTCTGAACGATGCTGGTGAAGTCACTCGTATTGTAAAAGTTGCGGCGGATATTACCGCACAGAAGGCGCTTAACCTCGATTATCTCGGTCAGATTGAGGCAATCAATCAGACCCAGGCGGTCATTCAGTTTCTACCTGACGGCACAATTCTCGATGCAAACCCCTTATTTCTGGATGCGGTGGGCTATTCCCTGGGGGAGATTGCCGGCAAGCATCACTCGATGTTCGTGGACGCGAGTTATCGTGAATCTCCGGAATACCGACAGTTCTGGGTTTCCCTGGCAAAGGGCGAGCCTCATGTCGGTGAGTTCAAACGCTTTGGTAAGGGAGGGCGAGAGATCTGGATACAGGCGTCCTATACCCCCATCAAAAATTACCGCGGTGAGGTTGTAAAAGTCGTTAAGTATGCGAGTGATATCACTGCGCAGAAACTGCAATACGCTGATTTCAAGGGGCAGATCGAGGGTATCAAAGCGTCGCAGGCGGTCATACAGTTTGAGATAGATGGCACAATTATCGACGCCAACGACAACTTCCTGCATGCGCTTGGGTATCGCGCCGAGGAAGTTGTTGGAAAACACCATCGTATGTTTGTTGAAAAATCCTATAGTGAATCGGAGGACTATAAACACTTCTGGGCCAGTCTTGCGAAGGGTGAGGCCCAGCTCGGTGAATTCAGACGCCTTGCGAAAGATGGCGCGGAAGTCTGGATTCAGGCTTCCTATACGCCAATCAAGGATCTTTCCGGTCGGGTTTTCAAAGTGGTGAAATACGCTACCGATATCACGGAACGTAAACATGCCACCGCGGAGGTGGCGCGTTTGATCGAAGCCGCCAAACAAGGTGTGCTGGATCGCCGCGCCGCCGTTGACGCGGTGTCAGGTGATAATCGCCAGCTAC
>JBFEVY010000169.1:0-7822 GCA_041546665.1 Spongiibacteraceae bacterium
CGGCCGAGCCCCATATCGAACTCGTTTCCAGTGACGATGACCTGGCGGGTATTTTCTATACCGGCGGTACGACCGGCTTCCCTAAAGGCGTGATGTTGCAACACGGTGCCCTGCTTAATAGCGCGGTATGTGTTTCAGCAGCGGTCGACGCGGGTCAGAACAGTGTTGTGTTGCACTCTGCGCCGATGTTCCACCTGGCTGATCTGACCTCCTGTTTTGCCTACACCATGATGGGCGCGAAGCACCTTGTTGTGCCCATGTTCGAGCCGAAGATGGTGATGGCCTGTTTGCAGCAACATAAGGGCACCGATCTGTTGTTGGTTCCGACCATGATTCAGTTGTTGGTAGAGCACCCAGAGTTTGCGGATTACCAGTTCTCCGGATTGCGCAATTTGTTGTACGGCGCGTCACCCATGCCGGAGGGCCTGCTGCGCCGCATTCTTAACGATGCGCCTCATTTAAATCTGGTGCAGGCCTATGGTCAGACTGAAATGGCGCCGGTGATCAGTTTGCTGGTGGACAGCGACCACTCCCTTGAGGATCACAAGAAGCATCTGCTGAGAGCCGCCGGCCGCCCGGTGCCGACGGTGTGCCTCAAAATTGTTGACGAAGCGGGCCGTATCCTCGGCGCCGGTGAGGTGGGGGAAATCTGCGCCCGTGGCCCAAGTGTGATGAAGGGGTACTGGAATAAGCCGGAAGAAACCGCGAAGGCGCTGGTTGAGGGTTGGCTCCACACCGGTGATGCCGGCTATGTGGACGATCACGGTTACCTGTTCGTGGTGGATCGCGTTAAGGACATGATTGTGACCGGCGGTGAGAACGTGTACTCCGCTGAAGTCGAAAACACCATTTCGCTGCTTCCCGGTGTGCTTCAAGTCGCAGTGATTGGGATTCCGGATTCCCAATGGGGGGAGCGCGTACACGCGGTTGTGGTGACGGCGCCCGAAACCGGCTACAGCAGCGAGATGATTCTGGATCACTGCAAACAATATATTGCCGCTTATAAATGCCCGAAAAGCATTGATATCACCGCGGAGATGCTGCCTTTGAGCAGTACCGGAAAAGTTCTCAAGCGCGAGTTGCGCGACAAGTATCAGTAAGCGCCAAAAGACGGCCTGAAAAACGCGAATAAAGTCTGACGGAAGTTGGGCTTTATTGTTGCGGGTGCAGCGTTGTTGTCTTGTAACTGTTTGAATAACAAGACAATAAGCGGGCTCTCTATTGCGAATTTCTACTGAATTAAAACTTGAATACGATTTACAAAAAACAACAACACATCAAGGATAAGCCATTGTCTACTTCATCAACTAACGAACGATCTCAGCAAACACCGCGTGAGACGCATTATCCCGTTGTTATTATTGGCGCCGGTTTTGCTGGATTGGCGATGAGCCAGCAACTCAAAGCCCGGGGTATTGACGACTTTATTATCCTTGAGCGTGCCGCTGAGGTGGGTGGAACCTGGCGGGACAATACCTACCCGGGCTGCGCTTGTGACGTTGCCAGCGACCTGTACTCACTGTCGTTTTCTCTGAACCCGAGCTGGACTCGCACTTATGGTCAGCAACAGGAAATCTTCTCCTATCTAAAAGGGGTTGCCACTGAGCTGAACATTCGTGACAAAATCCACTTCAACTGTGAGTTGTTGCAGGCGGAATGGCAGGCCGACACACAGTTGTGGCATATCTCTACCACCCAGGGTAGCTATTATGCCCGCGCGTTGATTTCCGCCACCGGGCCGTTTGGTAGCCCCAAGGTGCCGGCACTTAACGGCCAGAGTGATTACCAGGGGCATTCCTTCCACAGCCTGAACTGGGATCACGACTACGACTTTACCGGAAAGCGGGTGGCGGTAATTGGTACCGGGGCGACCGCAACGCAGATCGTTCCAGAACTGCAAAAATCCGCTGCCGATCTCTATGTGTTTCAGCGCACCCCCACCTGGATTCTGCCGAGATTTGATTCCAGCACGGGCAACACCAAGCGCAAGCTCTATCAGCGCTTCCCCTTTGTTCAAAAGTGCGTGCGCAATGCTTGGTATTGCGCCTACGAAGGCATTGTCGGTTTGCCGCAATACGTTCACCCGGTATTTCTCAAAGGGTTTGAAAGTGTTGGTCGTTGGCATTTGCGTCGCAATGTTAAGAGCCCGGAGTTGCGCGCAAAACTGGTTCCGGATTTTCGCTTCAACTGTAAGCGCACCCTGCTCAGCGACACTTACTATCCGACCTTGGAGAAGAGCAACGTTCACCTTGTGACTGATCGGTTAGACACCTTCCTGGAAAACGGTATTCGAATCGAGGATGGTCGGGAAATCGACGTGGATGTTGTGGTGTACGCCACCGGATTCGAAGTGCCGAACGACCAATACAAAAGGCTGATCGGTAACAATGGCAAGAGCCTTCATTCTGTTTATGCAGACGATATGAGCGGTTCTTACCTAGGGACTTCTACGAGCGGCTTTCCGAATCTGTTTACCATGTTGGGGCCGTTCTCCGCCGCGGGCAATCAGTCTGCGATCTTCATGCTGGAGACTCAGGCTGACTATATTGCCCGGGTTTTGGAAACCCTCGCGAAAAAAGACATTGCCAGTATTGATGTGAAGCCTTCGGTGCAGGATCAGTTTGTGAATAAAATGCACCAGCTGAGCCGGCGGGTAAGCTGGGTCGGTGGGGGTTGCACCAGTTACTACCAGGATCAGGACGGTAAGAACCTGGGGCTGTGGCCGAACTGGAGCTTCAAATACCGCAGCGCCCTGGCCAGCTTTCAGCTGCGGGATTTCACCTGCGTCTACACGAAAGACATTCCCAGCACTCACAACGCCGATGCCGAACCTCAGCGCGTTGCGGTGTAATCAAAGGGAAGAGCTTTCATGTACGAATTAACGGGAAAAACGATTTTTATCACTGGCGCGGCGCGTGGTCTCGGTGCCGCAATGGCCCGGCGCTTTCACGAGAAAGGCGCACGCGTGGCACTGATCGGGCTGGAGCCCGAGCAGATGGGGAATATCTGCGCTGAGCTTGGTCAGGGCAGTATGTTTATTGAGGTTGATGTCACCGACGCCAGCGCGTTAGTTGATGCTGCCGAGCAGGTTAAAAACACCTTGGGTTGTATCGATATAGCCGTAATGAATGCGGGCATTCTTCATGTGGGGAATTTCGCTGACCCAGATTGCTCCGGGCTGGATCGTACTCTGGATGTCAACCTGCACGGTGTTATCAATAGCATTCGCGCGGTACTTCCTCAGATTATCGGCCAGAACGGCTACATCCTCAGCATTGCGTCACTGGCGGCCATTATTAACGGCCCGCTGGTAACGGGATATGCCATCGCCAAATCGGCGGTTGACGCCCTCAGTAACAGCCTTCGTATCGAGCTGGGTTATCTGGGCGTGGATGTTGGCTGTGCCTATTTCGGCGCCGTTGATACCGACCTGGTTCACGGCTCGCGTTTGCATCCCGCTATGGCGCAAATGGAAAAAGCACTGCCCAGCTTTATCGGCAGCGAAATCGGTCTGGATAAGGCAGTGGACGCCATTGAAAACGGTATTCGCCGCCGTTCAAGTCGCATCTGGGCGCCCGGTTGGGTTCGGGGTATGTATTTCCTCAGGGGAATTGCACAACCGATTGTGGAGTGGCGTTACCGTCGCAACCCGGAGCTGGCCAAGGCCCTTCGCGCCGCTAAATCAGACAACCAAACCAATCACCAAGATAAAACCCTGGGAGCTGCCGCAAATATCGGGCGGACTCAGCTAAAAGAGGAGCACTAGTCAATGAAAAAGCACGTTATTAAAGCCCGCCCGATGAATTTTGGGCTGGAAGGCCAGGTTACCCGTGATTGGTTGGCTAACAACCCCTTTCTAACACATTTCTTTACCGGTTTTGCCGCTCAGTTTCCCGAGGGCGAGCGGTTTATGATCGACGCGGTAAAATACTACCGCAGTGAGCTGGAAAAGGATTCGTCGCTTGCCAGCGATGTGTCGGGTTTTATCGGTCAGGAGGCGCATCACGCCCGCGCCCACGACGATCTCAATGATTTTCTTGCCGCGCAGGGGACGCCCACCGAGGCAATTGACCGGCAGGCTAAGTGGTCGTTGAAGTTGATCAAAAAGATCTTCGGCCCCAAGCTGCAACTGGCGATGACTGCCGGCCTGGAACACTTTACCTCCATGTTTGGTACCGCTGTGTTGGAGAACCCGGAAATTGCGGCGTCGGTTGATCCTAAAATCAGACCGATGTTTGTGTGGCACGCAATCGAAGAGGTGGAGCACAACACGGTTGCCTATGACGTGTATCAGTATATTGATGGCAGTTATGTGCGTCGTATAACGATGTACATTGTTTCTACCGTATTGCTGATTTTCTTTACCGGCCTGTCGCAGGTTCGGTTGGCAATCAGCGATCCGCGTGCATTGCGCCCCAGCAGTTTGCTTGGTGGCCTGGGCTGGATGTTTGGCTTTGGTGAAAATCGTGGCTATGTGCGCAAGATGCTTCCCGAATTCTTTGCCTACTTCAAGCCCTCGTTTCACCCGGGCGCCGACAATGCCGCTATGCTTGCAAAATGGTCTGATGAAATGTTGTCACTTGAACAGCAGTTCCTGAAAAAACGCGCTGCTTGAGAGAGCTCTTTTACCCATACATAACGACTAAAAGTGATAACACGTTCATGAAAAATCTAAACAAAAAAATAATCAGTCGCTGCGCGCTGTCCCTGTGCGCGGCAACTGCTTCAGTCAATGCGGCTGAGCTTGAGGAAATCATTGTTACGGCTCAGCTGCGTTCTGAAAGCCTTGCCGATGTACCTGTGTCGGTCAGTGCTGTGGGTGGCGACAAGATCTTTGAAGCGGGCATTGCCAAGATGGAAGACCTGGCGGCGTATGTGCCCAACTTGAAAATGGCGGAAGGCGGCGTGGGTACGCTGGTCTATATCCGCGGGATCGGTTCCGGTGAAAACCAGGGCTTTGAGCAGTCTGTGGGTACCTATGTAGACGGTATTTACTACGGCCGTGCACAGCTGGCCCGCGCGCCGTTTCTGGATATTGCCCAAATTGAAGTGCTGCGCGGCCCGCAGAATATTCTGTACGGTAAGAACAGTATTGGTGGCGCGATTTCGGTACGCACCGCGAACCCCGGCCAGGAAACCGAGGCGCTTATCTCTCTGGCTTACGAGCCGGAATACAAAGAGAACACCATTGATGTGATGTTGTCTGGCCCCGTTACCGATTCGCTGGCGCTTCGCTTTGCTGCCCGTGCCCGTCAGGCCGACGGTTATATGACTAACCAGATTACGGGCGAGCCAGAGCCGCAACGCGACGAGCTTACCGCGCGCCTCAAGGGGGTGTGGGATCTGGACGATGATGTGCAGCTGACCTTTAAGCTGGAGCACGGTACTTTTGATGTAGTGGGTCGCCAGTTTGAGGTGATCTCAGACTTGCCTTCGGTATCAGATATCTTCCTGTTTACCGGTCGCACCTACGGGGATATTGTCAGCAACACCAATCTTGGTCTGCCGATTGGCAATACCACCTATGGCCTGCGTTTGAACGAAGACCCTGCGGTGCTGGATCACACTGCTGATTACAAAACCGCACGCCAGGAAGACTACAGTAATAACACGACCTTTAACCTGACCACCCAGCTGGACTGGACGGACGATGAAGGTGGTGTGTACAACCTGATTGCGGCCTACATGGCGTATGAATACGACGAGCTGTGTGACTGTGACTATACCGGTGCCGATTTGCTGCAGGCGACGTTTGAGGAAAAATATCGCCAGGGTAGCCTTGAATTCCGTTGGTTGTCTGCGCCGGGCGAAACCTGGGATTACATTGCCGGCGGCTATGCTCAGTACAGCCAGATCGACTTTAACGATGCTGTTATTGTGAGCAGTGATCTGGCGCCGCAGCTCTTGAACGCGGCGGATATTCTTGAAGTGGGTGGCCGCGGCGACATCGATCCGGGCTTGTCTAATTTGCTTGATCCCCGGGAGCTGATCGGGATTGGCGATGCAGGTAACCAGATTATCGGCTTTTCTTCGCCCAGAACATTTACCTCCGACTCGGCGATTGCTTCTGCGTTTCTTCAAGCGACCCGAAGATTGTCAGATACCTTTAACCTGATCCTGGGTGGGCGTTTGACTTGGGAGAGAAAGACCGGCGAACGGCGTTTTGATTTTGCCGGTCCCGATGGTGAAATTCTCCCGATTGGCGAAGTGGATACTGTGGCGGCAATCAGTTTTGCCGGTGAGCGTCATGATCTTTCCGGTGTGCGCGAAGAGGTTCAGTTTGCACCGTCGGTTAAGCTGCAGTACTACGCCACTGAAGAAATGATGCTTTACGCCAGCTGGGCGCGGGGCTTTAAGTCTGGTGGCTTTGATGCCCGCTCTAATTCCAGCCCGAGTGCGGATCTGACCCCGCTCAACCCCAATGTGCTCGGCTGTGTTAACGGTAGCGATCTCGATGGCTGTCATCAGCAGTCACTTGTCGGTAGCTTTGAATACGACAGCGAAGAAGTGGACAGCTTTGAGATAGGCGGCAAGAGCAGTTTTCTGGAAGGCGCAGCAGAGCTGAACGTGGCCGCATTCTACACCGACTTCAGCAACCTGCAGGTTTCTGTATTCGACGGTACCCTGGGCTTTAATGTGGGTAACGCCGCAACGGCGATTTCCTATGGTCTTGAGGTAGATGGCCGTATGGCGCTCAGCGAGGAATGGCTGCTTGCCGGTGGTTTGTCTGTTATGACACTGACCTATGAAGACCACAAGGGCGGTACCTGTATTCAAGGTCAGGCGCCAGATGTGCCCGGCACCCCTAACTGTGACTACAGCGGTAAGACGGGCCAGTTTGTTGCCGACTACTCCGGTAACCTGACATTGGCTCATGAGTCGTCGCTGGGCAGCAGCTTCCTGCTGAGGGGTAATGTCGATGCCATCTTCTCCGATAGCTATAACCCGTCGCCAAACCTTGACCCCCGTGTTGAACAGGACGCTTACGTAACCTACAACGCGCGGATTGGTATCTCCACCATTGAGGGAACCTGGGATATTGCGCTGGTGGGTAAAAACCTGACCGACGAGATGATCTACCTCTACGCAAACGATACGCCGATGGTCAACACGATCACTGAGGCGACTTCGCACGTAGCCGTTATTGCGCCGCGCAGAACGGTTGGTGTTCAAGCGTCATACCGCTTCTAAAGGCGGTATGACATGTTTGCTATCGTCGTGGAAAAAAATCGGAGCAGAGAAAGCGCTCGGCAGGGTGGGCAGTCCGCTCACTCTACCGGGCTGTGCAAACTTGCTTTGTCGCTGTTTCTCGCACTCTTCCTCAACTCTTTAAGTATTGCAATGCCAACAGATAACTTGCCTGCACTGCCCGGGGTAATCACCCCGGGGGAACTTGTTCTTGAAAATGGAAAAACCGATTTCAAACCCTGGGACAGTCGTGACGCCTTCGCCAAGCCACCGATCCTGGTCATTCATATTGCGGCGCGCCTTGGTCTGAAGTCGCAGGTTGATGCGTTAAGAGATCGCATTGATCAGGAAAACTATCAGCCCGATGAATTGGAAGTGGTGTCGATCGTCGATTTTGACGACGCCCTGTGGGGGACGCGCAGTCTGGCCAACGCGGAGCTTCAGCATAACAAGAAGCAAAAGCCGCAAATTCAAGTGATTCGCGATGACGAAGGTAAGGTCAGGCACGCCTGGAAGCTGCCGAAGAACACCTTGTTCGTCGCCTTTGTTGACGAAGACGGCAGCGTTCTCTATCGCCACCTCGGCGCGATTAATGAAGACGAAATGCGCACCCTGATTCACGAAATCGACCGGC
>JBFEVY010000220.1:0-6110 GCA_041546665.1 Spongiibacteraceae bacterium
GGAGAATAATATTTAACATCGCCCCTCGGGATTTGGCCACCATCGTCCATGAACAAATCGCCAGTGGGCGCGTTGCCGTGGTTGACAGCGGCACCGGATGCCGTGCTGTTCAGGTCGCTCATCGCCGCAGCGAGGTTTTCCTTGAGCGGTGCCAGTGCGCCATCCTGGCGGTAACCCCGGCGGTGCAGGCTTTCACCGGACAAGTCGATGGCCACCACCACCTGTCCCTTGCGCAGACGGACATTTATGCGAACCTCTGGCGCCTGCTTGTCGACCGAGGGGCGCGGCTCTCTACGTTCGATAAACCTGTCAACTATGGCGTCCTTGCATCGGAGCGCCGCAAAATGACTGTTGCGCAAACCGGCACTGCGGCCATTGAAGTCCACCGACAGGGTTCCCCCCGCCTTAATATGCCGCTCCCAGGGGATCGCCTTCATACCACTGTACAACAGATCGTCAGTCGCTCCGGCAAATTCATCCAGAACCAGCAATACGCGATTCGCCAGACGCGACCACAGGCACAACCGATAAGCCACCGCGAGCGAGCCCTCTAACTCCAGGGAGCCCACGGACTCCTTGACCAGGGATGCTCCCAGGCTTGTGACTTCCTGCGTTAGGAGTTGCTCGAGACCTTTGGGGCAACTGGCTATCAATTTCAAACTTTGACTCATATCTCTCCAGCCGTGTAATAAAAGCGATAAAAATTCACTCTATTTTTCATTCGCTTACACTCTTTATTCGACTCGCATCTAAAACATTACAATTTTATGAAAAAAAGGTCTTCGACGGCCCCCACCCTTTTTTGCTTTCATGAAATGCCCGGCAGCAATCATAAGATTAACTACCGGGAGATCACAGCGCTGGCGCAACATCCCCGAATCCAATTCCGGACATGATGCGAGCCCCGCATCGGCAAGGTACGCCAGCGTGTTCACGTTGCAATCAATGGAGGCATTTGCCCTATGAGAAGACAGAAACGCGACATGACAGAACGTGCTTATCAACGTGGTTACCAGGCCGGAATAGCCGGCAAACAAAAAGCGAGTTGTCCCCATACCCAGGATCAAATCAGACAAGAGTGGCTGACCGGGTGGCGCGAAGGGCGCAATGACCTGTGGGACGGACTCCCAACAATCAGCGTTTTGCAGAAACAAGCGTTTCACTAACTGCTAAGACATTCCCAACAACAATCAAAAAGGCCCTCCAGGGGCCTTTTTTCGTTTCGGCTAGCGCCGCCGATCGGCAGCGGCGGGTTGACCGCGCCGGGGTTTGCGAGCGGGTTCTACCGACTCCGGCACATCCATACCCGCCATGGCGTAAACTTGCGCCACTTCGGGAGCCGCAAGCTCCGCCCACTGCCCGACCTTCACTTTGGAGGGAATAAACACCGAACCGTAACGCACCCGCTTCAAGCGGTTCACCTGCAAACCCTGGGATTCCCAGAGACGGCGCACTTCGCGGTTACGGCCTTCCATGATCACCACGTAATACCAGTGGTTGATGCCCTCACCGCCACCGTCAACAATGTCGGTAAAGCGCGCTGGGCCATCGTCCAGTTGAACACCGTCTACCAGGCGCTGCAGATTCTCTGGTTTGGCCTCACCCATCACCCGGCACAGGTACTCGCGCTCAATGGTTGTCGAAGGGTGCATCAGCTTGTTGGCGAGATCGCCGTCAGTGGTAAACAACAGCAGGCCGGTAGTATTGAAATCGAGGCGGCCGACGCAGATCCAGCGCTCCCCTTTCAGTTTCGGCAGACGGTCAAACACCGATCTCCGCCCTTCTGGGTCCTTGCGGCTGCAGATTTCGCCCTCGGGTTTGTTGTAAAGCAATACCCTCGGCGCAACGCCTTCTACGCTGGCTTTAAGCAGGCGCCCATCGACCTGAATCGTGGCGCTACTGTCAACGCGATCACCCAGACTGGCGGGCTGGCCATTTACCTTAACCCGCCCTTCACTGATCACCTTTTCCATTTCGCGACGCGACCCCAGGCCGGCGCGAGCCAGGACTTTCTGTAGTTTTTCGTCCTGATTCATCTCAGTACTCAGTTTCGTTTTTGATATCGTCGTCAGCGACGAGTTCGGCTTCGGCTTCGGCTTCGGCTTCGGCTTCGGCTTCGGCTTCGGCTTCGGCTTCGGCTTCGGCTTCGGCTTCGGCTTCGGCTTCGGCTTCGGCTTCGGCAGGGTCAGTGTGCGGTTCGTTGTCGTCCGCAGCAAGCTCCCCGGTTTCTAAATCCAACTCACCATTCAGCGAGTCCAGATCGGCAATCTCGGCCAGACTGGGCAGTTCATCCAGATTGGCCAGATTGAAATAATCCAAAAATTTGCGGGTCGTCGCATACATTGCCGGACGTCCGGGAACATCTTTGTGTCCAACCACCCTTACCCATTCGCGCTCCAGGAGTGTTTTGACAATATGCGAGCTCACCGCCACACCGCGGATGTCTTCAATATCTCCGCGGGTGATGGGCTGGCGATAGGCAATCAACGCCAATGTCTCCATGAGCGCCCGGGAGTAACGCTGCGGTTTCTCTTCCCAGAGACGCCCCACCCAGGGTGCCACTTCGGCGATCACCTGATAGCGATACCCACTGGCAACGAGTTTCAGTTCAAATCCCCGCCCCTGGCAATCCTCAGTCATCTCCGTCAATACATCGCGCAGGCTGGCGTTGTCCGGGCGTTCTTCGGGCTCAAACAACTCCGATAACTGCTGCAAATTCAAGGGCTTGCCCGCCGCCATTAGCGCGCCTTCGAGAATACGTTTTAGTTGATCAAGTTCAATCATGTTTTGTTATCTTTCCGTGCGACCTCAGTCGCCAGATGAGTCGTCTTCACTTAGTGTTGCCGCGGCCCTGGCTTTAACGTGAATGGGAGCGAAGGCCTCCGATTGCACAATCTCGACCCGCGACTCCATTATCAGCTCCATCACGGCGAGAAAGGTCACCACGACACCGAGCCGCCCCTCTTCGACACGGAACAAGGTAACAAACGGCACAAAGCTGTCACTGCGCAATTTGGCCAACACTTCCGACATGCGCTCACGGGTAGACAGTTTCTCCCGTTCCACCTGGTGGTGGGTGTACAGGTCCGCCCTGCGCAATACGTCACCCAACACAATCAACAGCTCGCGAAGGTCGACATCGGGCTCTGCCCGCACTTTCTCCATCGGCGGCGGCGCGGCTTCGGCAAGGTAGTTCTCCCGCCCGACCCGCGGTAGCTCGTCGATATTTTCCGCTGCTTGCTTGAAGCGTTCATATTCCTGCAAGCGTCGAATCAGCTGCGCCCGCGGATCTTCTTCATCTTCGAGATCCTCTGACGAGCGCGGCAATAACATCCGCGACTTGATCTCCGCCAGCATCGCCGCCATCAATAGATATTCCGACGCCAGTTCAAACTGCATGGCGTTCATCATATTGACGTACTGCATGTACTGATGGGTAATTTGTGCGACATTGATCTCCAGAATATCCAGATTCTGGCGTTTGATCAGGTACAGCAACAAATCCAACGGCCCTTCGAAAGCTTCAAGAAATACCTCGAGGGCTTCCGGCGGAATATACAGATCCTTGGGCAATTCGGTCAGTGCCTTGCCCTGAACCACCGCAAAGGGCATCTCGCCCTGCTGGGGTTGTTCACGCAGCGCGCGCAGACTGACAATCTCCATCGTCTCGGGCGCCGTCACAGGCTCCAGGCTGATACTGGGCTCAACCGGGCTATTGTCTGCTATATCAGGCGTAGAAAGTTCGTCTTGCACTACTTGTCTCTGAGACTCGGATGAAATACCAAAGCGGCGATTATACGGCGAACGCGCCCAGTATCACAGCGCCGTCTCTATCTCGCTGATATCACCCAGCCCCTGGCGCAAAATCACCGGCACATCGTCAACCAGATCAACCACGGTGGTGGCTTCCAGGCCACAGTAGCCGCCATCGATAACCAGATCGAGCTGGTTTCCCAGGGTATCGCGAATATCGTAGGGATCTGTCATCGGCAGATCGTCGCCGGGTAGAATCAAGCTCACACTCATCATCGGCTCGCCGAGTTCCGCCATCAAATCCAGGCAGATTTGATTGTCCGGCACCCGCAGACCGATACTGCGCCGCTTTGCGTGGTGCAGGCGCTTTGGCACCTCGGGACTGGCCTTGAGAATAAACGTATAGGGGCCGGGAATATGCGCCTTAATCAGCCTAAAAGCCGAGTTGTCGACCCGAGCGTACAGGCCAAGCTCAGACAAGTCGCGACACATCAGCGTAAAGTTGTGATTCGCATCCAGGCGCCGAATACTGCGAATCCGGTCCACTGCGGCCTTGTCGCCCAAGTGACAACCCAGCGCGTAAGCGGAGTCTGTGGGATAGGCGATTACTCCACCCTTGCGAATAATATCTGCCGCCTGGCGAATCAAGCGCTGCTGCGGATTCTCCGGGTGAATTTGAAAAAACTGGCTCACGTAACTCTCCTGAAAACTCTCAACATCCGGCGACCTTCTCGGCCCCGTTCCAGCGCTCCCAAACCGGTGTGCAACTGCCTAGCAAGCTGGCCTCACAACCCAATTCCAACCAGTTGCTGGGGTGATGAAAGTCACTTCCCAGGGAGGCACATAAACCATATTCCCGGCACAAATCCCGCAGATAGCGCAATTCCGTTTCCGGCGGCCGGCCATTGCAAACCTCAAGCCCTTCTCCGCCGACCTCAACAAATTCCGCGAGCAGCCGCCGCAATTTGGCGTTGGTCATCTTGTAGTGGGTTGGGTGAGCCAGCACCGCCGTCCCTCCCGCTGCGCGGATCCAACCCACAATGGTCGCCAACTCAGGCCACATTGCCTTCACATCACCCAGTTTGCCGGCGCCAAGATAGCGGTCGAAGGCCTCATTGACCGAGGACACAACCCCACAATCAACCAGATACTTGGCGAAATCCGGCCGCCCGACCGCACGATGGGCGGCGATATGACGCACGGCCTCAAAACTACCCGGAATTCCCTTTTTTTCCAGTCGATCTGCAATAATTTTGGCCCGTTCGGCACGGGCGTCGCGCTGCGCGGCGACGGCTTCCGCCATCACCGGGTGCCCGGGCGTTATGTTCAAGCCAAGAATATGGACATTCACGCCAGACCAACTTGTGGACAGCTCAACACCGTGGACGAGCCGCATCGTCCCCGGCACCGCTTCCAATTCGGCAAATGCCGCGGTCGTGTCGTGATCGGTGATAGCCAGCAGATCAACACCCCGATTCATCGCCCGCTCAACCAGCTCGCCAGGACTCAGGCTGCCGTCCGAAGCGGTAGTATGACAGTGCAAATCCACCAGCAAGTGAAATTCTCCCAGTAACAAACGATAAAAGCGCGGTATAAAGCAGCAGTATACCGCGTTTAGTGCGGCAATTAACGCAAGTAGGCAGCGGATTAATAACGCTTTCTTCGGTCTATAGCGTGACGCCTCTCTAGAGGTGATTATCCAAAATGGTTATAGTGCGCGTCTCAGTTTCACACGACACACTTATCTGTTAAGCGAACAAGCGGAAAACCCTATGTCGGAACCCTCCAGGCCGCCGCAATCCGAGCCCACACAAGCCAGACCCAAGCAGCAAGGTCACTCAATGCTGACTAATCTGCTGTTCAATATTGTGATTCCGACGCTAATTCTGACAAAACTGAGCGACGCCGAATCACTGGGGCCGCGCAACAGTATTATTATCGCACTGCTATTCCCGATCTGCTTTGGTGTGTGGGACTACCTAAAAACCCGCAAAACCAATTTCTTTTCCATACTGGGCTTTATTAGCGTGCTCCTCACCGGCGGCATCAGCCTGCTGGAACTCGACCCTCAGTACATTGCTATTAAAGAAGCCGCCATTCCGGGATTAATCGGAATCGCAACGCTGATCTCGATTTACACGCCCTACCCCCTGATTCGTACCTTTCTCTACAACGATGAGATTTTGCACATCGACAAGGTCGACGAGGCCCTAGACAAACATGCCTGCCACAGCCAGTTCGAAACGGCATTAAGTAACGCAACTTACATGCTGGCGGGTTCATTTTTTCTGTCTTCAGTACTGAACTATGGCCTGGCCCGCTTCCTCGTTGTGAGCCCGCCGGGCACACCGGAGTAC
>JBFEVY010000126.1:0-9367 GCA_041546665.1 Spongiibacteraceae bacterium
CTGATCACGCCTGCCCGCTTGAAAGCAGCATTGCCAATGAGTGATAAAGCCCGGGCCGTTGTTGCCGAGTCGCGCGAAACCGTTCGCAATATTCTGGACGGCAAGGACCACCGGATGTTTATTGTGGTGGGTCCCTGCTCTATCCACGACGTGGATGCCGCTATGGACTATGCCAACCGCCTGAAAAAGTTGGCGGACGAACTGCAGGACACCCTGGTCATCATCATGCGGGTCTATTTTGAAAAACCCCGTACCACCGTGGGCTGGAAGGGTTTGATCAACGACCCACACCTGAATGACACCTTCAAAATCGAGGAAGGCCTGCATATTGGCCGCAAGCTGTTGCTCGACATCTGTGAGCTCGGCCTGCCCACCTCGACGGAAGCGCTCGACCCGATTTCACCGCAGTATCTGCAGGATTGCATCTCCTGGTCTGCCATTGGCGCGCGCACAACCGAGTCCCAGACCCACCGCGAAATGGCCAGCGGCCTGTCCTCCGCGGTCGGCTTCAAAAACGGTACCGACGGCGGCCTGGAAGTCGCAATCAACGCGATTGGTTCTGCAGTAAGCCCACACCGTTTCCTCGGTATCAACGGCGAAGGACAAGTTGCGGTAATTCACACCCGGGGCAATCGCTACACCCATGTGGTGCTGCGCGGTGGCAGCCAGGGGCCGAACTACGATTCCGTTCATATCAAGCTCTGTGAAGCCGCCCTCGACAAGGCAGGCATCCCGATGAATATCATGGTCGACTGTAGCCACGCGAACTCAAACAAGCAGCCTGCGCTGCAGCCACTGGTTGTCGAAAACGTTACAAATCAAGTGCTTGAAGGCAATAACTCAATTGTTGGTTTAATGATTGAAAGCCATATCAACAGCGGCAATCAAAGCATTCCCGCCGACCTGAATGACCTTCAATATGGCGTTTCAGTTACCGACGGCTGTATTGGCTGGGAAGATACTGAAAATGCGCTGCGCACGATGCGTGACAAGCTGAAGGATATTTTGCCAACGCGGAAACGCGGCTAAATACCACGCACCCGAAATCCAAATGCCATGACGCACCGTAAGTAACAATGCTTCTGATGCAAAAATGGCATTTACCCGGTCCCCCGCCGGGTTTTTTTTGCCTGTTTAACGCCGACGACTGACAGCCTGCTGCAATTGCAATTCAGCAAACAGGCCGCAGTGGTCAGACAGGGACTCCCAGGGCTCGCCCTTTAACACCCGCGCATCAACCGTGTTGAAACCCCGATAGTAGATGCGGTCCAGTTGCAGCAGCGGGCGTTTGGCCGGAAAACTGCGCGCCGGCCGACCTGTGAATTGACTGAAAACCTCGCTCAAGCCCGCCTTTTTAAACCGCCGGTGCAGGCTCAAACCCCAATCGTTAAAATCCCCCGCAATAATCAGCGGCGCATCGGATGGGACTTCCCGCTCCAGCATACTGCAGAGTTGTCGAAACTGGCGACGGCGCTCCCACCCCAGCAGCCCCAGATGCAGACAAACCAGATAAATACCTGGCTCGATCACCGTCAGCAGCAGGCCACGCTGGGATTTTGCGTAATGGGATACGTCGAAATTACGACTGCTGATGATATGCCACTTACTGAGGATCGCATTGCCGTGGTGGCCGTGCTGGTATACCGCGTTGCGGCCATAGGCGTAATGCGGCCAGACTTTATCTGCGAGGTATTCGAACTGGCTTTCATCTATCCAGTCGCTCACATTTTCAGCATGGAGCTGATTTTCCCCTACGACTTCCTGAAGAAACACCAGTTCTGCGTCCACTGCGCGGATGCCTTCGCGAATCTCGTCGAGGAGAAACCGTCGATTCGCGGCGCAAAAGCCCTTATGGACGTTATACGACAAAATCCGAAGGTTTTTGATCAATAGCCTGCTCCGACCGCTACGCTGGATGACATTTTTTGAGCTTCCTGCCACTGCCACACCAACAGGGATCATTGCGACCCAGTTTCAGCGGCGGAAGCATCTCTCCATCCAGATAATACCAACGCCCCTCTTCAAAACAAAAGCGCGATCGTTCGTGAAGTTGAGCTATGTCATCTGCCAGTCGGTAAAAGGCCACAAATTCCACCTCGCCGTCAGCATCACCGGGCAGACCCCGTCTGGTATCGAGGATTCTCAGGCCACACCAGTCGGTTTGTGCACAGCTATCGCGCAGCGCCTGCAGGGTCTCCCCCTCGCGCTTCGAAGCGTGCAGGGTATCGAGTAAATATTGTGGGTAATGTCGCGCGAAGGCACTGTAACGCGAGCGCATCAGTGCCTGGGCGCTCGGCGCGAACTGGCCAGCTTCAATGAATGCGCCACAGCACCGGGCAAACGCCTCGCCACTCGCGCAGGGGCAGGCATCCATTGTTATCAGGCCTCGCTCAGGCCGGGCACAAGACTCAAATCGGTTGGCTGCCAATCCTGCGGAAACGGGCTGGAGCAGCGCTTTTCAAGATCAAAGCCCACCAGCACACACTGGGAGGTGGTCACGCAAACATCGTTGGCAAAAATGCGATGTTCAATATTCAGGCTCTTGTTACCAACCTTGGAGCACCAGGTGTCCACAACAACCGTCTGGTCAAAGTGGATTTCCCGCAGCATATCGATTTTGACACTGGCAACCACATGGCGCGGCGTTTCAACGTGTTTACCGATTTCACGAAAGAAATGCACCCGCGCCAAATCAAAGTACTGGGCGTAAACGCTGTTGGAAACGTGTTTCAGAAAGTCGAGATCGGAAAAGCGCACCTGAATCTCAGTGCGGGTATAGGGGAGTTGATACATAGGTACCTGTAGCCTGTCAGGAGGTTAGCAAAAGCCGGCCGGCCGCTGTTAGGACCCGGCCGACCGGCAGACTAACGCCTACTTAAAGTAGGCATTCTCTGTATTGGAGTGATCGGTGGTATCTTTCACGCCGGCCAGGCCCGGCACCTGTTCCAGCAGGGTTTTCTCCACACCTTCCTTCAGGGTGACATCGACCATCCCGCAGCCCTGACAACCGCCACCAAATTTCAGTATGGCGTAGCTGTCTTCGGTAATTTCCAGCAACGACACCTCACCGCCGTGAGCAGCCAGAGAGGGGTTTACCTCGTTGTACAGCACATAGTTCACACGATCTTCCAGCGGGCTGTCGTCGTTCACCTGGGGCAGACGCGCGTTGGGCGCCTTGATAGTCAGCTGCCCACCCATGCGATCTTTAGAGTAATCAATCAGGGCATCATCGAGGAACGGAATACTGCGCGCCTCAAAATATGCCTTGAATTGTGGGTACTCTACAGCCACGTCCTCGTCTTTGACGTCGCCGTCGCGGCAATAGGCAATACAGGTTTCTGCCTTGGGCGTGCCCGGCTGAGTAATAAAGACCCGAACGCCCATGACATCTTCCTGCTTGCTGAGCAGTTCGGCCAGATAACCCTGGGCCGACTCGGTAATCGTCAGCTTGGCAGCATGTTCACCCAATTGGGTCGTTTCAGTAGACATAAAAACCTCATTTATCGCGCGGCGGGGTAAATCATTTCATAGCCGCCCGCGGTATCTGTTAGAATCCGCCAGTTTACCACGAAGGATTTTCTCCGACAGCCATCAGCGCCATTTTGTCGACCGGGAAGACCTCGTGTAAATGTTTTCCGCCAATATAGAGTGATAGCCGTTTCATGAGTAACACAATTGCCCGCACCGCCCTGTTAAAAGAAGCCCTCAACCAGCGAATTCTGGTGGTAGATGGCGCCATGGGCAGCCTGATTCAGGGCTATAAACTCGAGGAGGCCGATTACCGGGGTGCGCGCTTTGCCGACTACCACAGCGACCTGAAGGGCAATAACGACCTACTCACCCTCACCCGCCCCGACGTAATTCGCGAGATTCACCAGGCCTATCTGGATGCCGGCGCCGACATCATCGAGACGAATACCTTCAATTCCACCGCCGTAGCGCAGGATGACTACCAGCTCGGCAGTCTGGCTGAGGAATTGAATTTGGCCGGTGCCCGACTTGCCCGGAAGGTTGCCGACGCGGAAACCGCGAAAAATCCAGCCAAACCACGCTTTGTCGCCGGTGTTATCGGCCCCACTCCGCGTACGGCGTCAATCTCACCTGACGTGAACGACCCCGGCGCCCGGAATATCAACTTCGACACACTGGTTGCCGACTACACCGTTGCCGTCAAAGGCCTGGTTGAGGGTGGCTCCGATATTCTGCTCATCGAAACCATTTTTGACAGTTTGAACGCCAAAGCCGCGGTCTTTGCGGTACTCCAGTATTTTGAAGATGCCGGTGTCGAGCTGCCCATCATGATCTCGGTCACCTTCCCCGACACTTCCGGGCGCACCCTCTCCGGCCAGACACCAACGGCGTTCTGGAACAGCATCGCCCACGCCAAGCCGCTGCTGGTGGGCAGCAACTGCGGCCGCCGCTTTAAAGAGATTCGCCCCTTTGTCGAAGAGCTGGCCGAGGCCTCCAACTGCTTCTTCGGCGGCCACTTCAACGCTGGGCTGCCCAACGAGTTTGGTGAGTACGACGAAACCCCGCAGGACATGCACGATGAACTGCAGGATTTTGCCGAGCGCGGCTTTTTGAATTTCATTGGTGGCTGCTGCGGCACCACACCGGATCACATCAAGGCCATTGCCGAAGCCGTTGAAGGCATTGCACCCCGCCCGTTGCCAAAGCGCCCGGTCGCCTGTCGCCTGTCTGGCCTGGAGCCCTTCCACATCGACGAAAACAGCCTGTTCGTCAATGTAGGCGAGCGCTGTAATGTCACCGGTTCGGCCATTTTTAAACGCCTGATTCTGGAAAACAATTACGACGAAGCACTGTCGGTCGCCCGCCAGCAAGTTGAAAACGGCGCCCAGATCATCGACATCAATATGGATGAAGGGATGCTCGATGCCGAAAAGGCGATCGTGACCTTCCTCAATCTGATTGCCTCGGAACCGGATATTTCCCGAGTCCCCATTATGGTGGACTCCTCCAAGTGGGAGGTAATTGAAGCAGGCCTGAAGTGCATTCAGGGCAAGCCGGTGGTCAACTCCATCTCCCTCAAAGAAGGCGAAGCCGAATTTATTGAACGCGCCAGATTGTGCATGAAATACGGCGCGGCGGTCGTGGTGATGGCCTTTGACGAAGACGGCCAGGCCGATACTTTTGAGCGCAAGGCGGAAATTTGTAAACGTTCCTACGAGGTACTGGTAGAGCGCGTCGGCTTTCCGCCCGAGGACATTATCTTTGACCCCAATATTTTCGCCGTCGCGACCGGGATCGAGGAACACAACAATTACGCCGTCGATTTCATCGAGGCGACCCGCTATATCAAGGAAAATCTGCCCCACGCAATGGTCTCGGGCGGTGTGTCCAACGTGTCGTTCTCGTTCCGGGGAAATAACCCGGTACGTGAAGCCATCCACTCAGTGTTTCTGTACCACGCCATCAAGGCCGGCATGGACATGGGGATCGTCAACGCCGGACAGCTCGCCATCTACGACGACCTGCCGGATGAGCTGCGCGACGCCGTTGAAGATGTCATTCTGAACCGCCGCGACGACGCTACGGAAAACCTGCTCAATATCGCCGAGAAATACCGCGGCGACGGCAAGGGCAGCGAACAGAAGGAAGATCTGAGCTGGCGCGAACTGCCGGTGGCAAAACGAATCGAGCACGCCCTGGTAAAAGGTATTGCGACCTATATCGAAGAGGATGCCGAAGCGGCCAGGCAGGAAGCCGAGAAGCCCATCGACGTAATCGAAGGTCCATTGATGGACGGCATGAACGTGGTCGGCGATCTGTTTGGCGACGGCAAGATGTTCCTGCCCCAGGTGGTGAAATCCGCTCGAGTAATGAAGCAGGCAGTAGCCTATCTCAACCCGTTTATTGAGGCGCAGAAAGAAGTCGGCGCCAAAGCCAACGGCAAGGTATTGATGGCTACCGTAAAGGGCGACGTTCACGATATCGGTAAGAATATCGTAGGCGTGGTGTTGCAGTGTAATAATTTTGAGGTCATCGACCTCGGTGTGATGGTGCCCTGCGACAAGATTCTGGAAACCGCCAAAGCCGAAAATGTCGACATTATCGGCCTCAGTGGATTGATCACTCCCTCGCTGGACGAAATGGTGCATGTCGCCAGCGAAATGCAGCGCGAGGGCTTCTCCATCCCCTTGATGATCGGCGGCGCCACCACGTCAAAGGCCCACACTGCAGTTAAGATCGAGCCCAAGTACAGCAACGATGCCACTGTGTATGTGCCCGACGCTTCGCGCAGCGTGGCGGTCGCCACCCAGCTGATCAGCGCCGACCTGAAAGCGCAGTTCGTTGCTGAACGCCGCGACGAATACCAGCGAGTGCGGGACCGCCGCGCCAACAATGCCGCCAAAACGCGCCTGCTCGACTACCCCGCCGCCTGTGAGCGGGCCTTCGTGACCGACTGGGCAAACTACACCCCACCCAAGCCGAACTTCCTCGGCACCCGGGTGTTTGACGATTACCCGCTGGAAACCCTGCGTGAAACCATCGACTGGACGCCCTTTTTCATCTCCTGGGGACTGGCCGGCAAATACCCCAAAATTCTCGACGACGAGAAGGTGGGCGAAGCCGCGCGTAATCTGTTTAACGACGCGCAGAACATGCTCGACAAGATCATCGCGGAGAAATCGCTCAAGGCCAGCGCTGTTATCGGTTTTTGGAAGGCACAGCGCCTGGGCACCGACGATATTGCGATCTACGATGAGAACGGCAAGCAGCTCAACACCCTGCACCACCTGAGGCAGCAGGCGCAAAAGCCCGATAACAAACCGCAAATGAGCCTGGCTGACTACGTTGCCCCTGCAGACAGCGGCGTGGAAGATTATGTCGGCGGATTTGCCGTCACGACTGGACTCGGTGCAGACGAACTCGCCAAGCAGTATGAGGCAGCCAACGATGACTACAGCGCAATCATGATCAAAGCGCTGGCGGATCGCCTTGCCGAATCCTTCGCGGAGCACCTTCACCTGCGCGTACGCAAAGAGTTCTGGCCCTATGCGCCGGATGAAGACCTCAGCAATGAAGAGTTGATCAAGGAACAATACCGGGGAATTCGCCCGGCGCCAGGCTACCCCGCCTGCCCCGATCACACGGAAAAAACGACCCTTTTCAGCCTACTTGATGCCAGCACACAAACCGGGATCGAGTTAACCGAACACCTCGCGATGTTCCCAGCGGCGTCGGTAAGTGGGTTTTACTATAGCCACCCCGAAGCGCGCTATTTCGCTGTTGGCCGCGTAGGAAAGGATCAGGTGGCAGACATTGCCAAACGCAAGGGCATGGAAATGGCCACGATGGAGCGTTGGCTGTCACCGATACTGGACTATGATCCCTGATCAGGCATTGGAAGGAATACAGCATGACAGATGAACCACAGCAGGACGAGAATCAAGTCGCCCCACAAAAGCCAGGCATATTGGCCATTGTGGGCAGCGTGGTCTCGGCAGCCTTCGGGGTGCGAAGCAGTAAAAAGCGCAATCAGGACTTTACCCACGGCAAATTCCGCAATTACGTAATTGCAGCAATTTGCTTCGTGATCGTTTTTATCTTCAGCGTTTTTTCACTGGTACAGCTTGTCTTAAAGCAATCCGGCTGAGAAACCCCAATCTAGATCAGTCTCGGTATGTGCCTCTAGTCGGCCTAGAGGCGCAAACCCATCGCTGTCACTCTTTTTCCGCTGCGCGCTGAAACCCAGGCCGCGCCTTCAAACGTTCCAGGTAAGCCAGAGTTTGCGGCTGATAACCATCGGCAATACCGCTAAGCACCTCGCCGAGATACAGGGCATAACCTACCGCGATATCCGCAATGGTAAAGCGCCCAGCACATAGAAACTCCCGGTCAAGCAGATGTGCATCAAGCTTCCGAAGCCGCGCCAGTGTCCAATCGCGGTAGTCCTGGGCAACCTGCGGGTTCTTCCGCTCGTCAGGCTCAAACAGGCCGTAACGCAACACCAGCGTCTGAGGAAAGGTCAGCGTGGCATCGCTGTGATACAACCAGTTTAAATAATCGCCATACTCCGGATGATCAGGTGTCAAACGCAGTGCATCCTGTTCATATTTTTCGGCAAGATAGTGGCAAATACCGCTGGACTCCGTCATAGCGGTATCGCCATCAGTCATAAACGGCACAGTACCCAGCGGGTTTATATTCAGATAGTCCTTATCAAATACCCGGGGTGGAAAAGGTAAGACATTCAGCTTGTAAGGAAGATTCATTTCCTCCAATGCCCACAACGGGCGTAGCGAGCGCGAATCTTTACAGTGCCAGAGTTCGATCATAAAGCAACCTCAACATCGAATTTATCTACAGAAGCAAATCTGCAGAGCGGTATGTACAGCCAGAAATATGACGGATAGCCGTTCTGTCATTCAGGTTGGAATTGTATCTCTTTTATTCAAATAACGAAAAAGCCAGACCTCGGCCCCAACACGCCATACAGGTCTGGCTCAAACGCTACAAGCTTACAATATCGCGGTTTACACGCTTAGCGAGCGGTCAATTTAACCATCATTGAACTGTAGCCCTTCACAAAATTGGAACGGACGTAGGTCGGCTCTCCAACCACCTCAACATTTGAAAAACGTTGCAGAATTTCCTCCCAAACGATCTTCAATTGCATTTCCGCCAGTCGGTTACCCATGCAGCGGTGCAAGCCAAAGCCAAAGGAGAGATGTTGACGGGCATTTTTACGATCAATAATAAAATCGTCAGCGTTTTCAATCACGGTCTCATCGCGATTACCGGAAACGTACCACATCACCACTTTGTCACCAGCTTTGATCGTTTTACCACCCAACTCCACATCCTGAGTCGCTATACGACGCATATGTGCCAGAGGCGTCTGCCAGCGAATAATTTCAGAAACCATATTGGGAATAAGCGCCGGGTTGGCCTTCAGCTTCGTGAACTCCGCAGGGAATTTATTCAGCGCGTAAACCCCACCGGTGAGACTATTGCGGGTGGTATCGTTTCCGCCAACAATCAACAATAGAATATTGCCCAAAAACTCCATAGGACGTTCAATCATATCATTGGTCTTATCGCTGGAGAGCAGCAGCGAAATAAGGTCAAAACTCTCTTCCTCTCCCGCCGCAATATTTTCCCGGCGTTGTTTCCAAAGTTGATTAAAGGTACCCAGACAATCCTGAAGCGCGGTCATACGCTCTTCGTTGGTCACATCTCCGCCAGTGATTTCTGGGGTTCCTGCTGCCATATCAGACCAATAAGTCAACTTGCGACGATCTTCGAAGGGGAAATTGAATAACGTCGCCAACATTTGTGAAGTCAGCTCAATAGACACGCGGTCCACCCAATCAAAGGCCTCACCTACAGGCAAACCATCCAG
>JBFEVY010000341.1:0-3690 GCA_041546665.1 Spongiibacteraceae bacterium
CATCACCACATAGCTGGCGTCGAAGACGATCTTTTTAACATCATCAATCGCATTTAGGCCGTTGATGCGGCGAATAAACTCCAGGTTATCCGGGCACCACGGTGCGTCCTGTCGCACCGACTGCACATACTTCTCCACCGCCAGTTTGCAGGCAGCGTCATTCCACGACAGAGGAATATGGACAATTCGCGACGGCACCGTCAGGTCTGCGCTTTCCGTCAGAGCAGTGCTCGCCGCTACGACGAGTTTTACCAGCTCAGGCAATTCAACTTGGTCCGGGTCGTAGTGCAATTGCAAGGATCGGATACCCGGCGTCATCTCGACAACGCCTGCGATATTGCGATCCTCCAACTCCAGCATCAAGCTGTGTACTTTAAACCGTAGGGCCAAATCCAGATTCAGCTCACCGAACTCGACCAACAAAAAGGTATCCCCTGCCAGGCGAAACACCAAGTCTGTGCCGTCCGGCAGTTTATCGGTGCGGTAAATTGGCGAGAAATCGGACCAGTGATGCTCCACCACTGCCGGTTCTGCCGGTGCGATAAGCCGGGCAATCCTATCTTTGCGGGCTTCGGCCAGGGCATCGGCTTCCTCTAACGCCACAGGCACAAAACGGATTTTGTCCCCCGCTTTTAACTGGCCCAACTTCCAGAGATCGGCATTGATTACCGTTGCCGGGCAAACAAAACCACCCAGGCTGGGGCCATCCGGCCCGAGAATCACTGGCATATCACCGGTAAAATCGATGGTGCCAAAGGCGTAGGCATTGTCATGAATATTCGAGGGGTGCATGCCCGCCTCACCGCCATCGCTGCGGGCCCATTCTGGCTTGGGCCCGATCAGGCGCACACCCGTGCGGCTGGAGTTGTAGTGCACTTCCCATTCCGCCGCGAAGAAGGCATCCATATCGCCTTCGGTGAAAAAGTCCGGCGCGCCGTGGGGACCGTAGATCACCCGCACCTGCCACTGATTTGTCAACGCGGGAACCAGCGTTTCCGGCAGGATTGCCGGCGCAGCCTCCGCACTGTCACTGCTTATATGCAGCACGTCGCCCTTACGCAGCGCGCGACCACAGTGACCGCCAAACTGGCCGAGGGTAAACGTCGACTTGGAGCCCAGGTAGTCCGGGCAGTGAATGCCTCCCGCAACTAACAGGTAACTTCTAGCGCCGGCACCGCTGGCTTTGCCCAGTTTCAAAATAGCCCCTGCAGGCACCGCCACCGGCTGCCAATTGCTAAGCGGCTGCGCCTCACCTCCCACCTCCAGCTCGGCGGTCATATCCGCCCCCGCCAGCACAATCCGGCTTGCGGTATTAAACCGCAGGGTGGCTCCGTTAAGCGTCATCTCCAGGCCGGCAGCGTCTTCGCTATTACCAAGCAGGCGATTGCCCAAACGGAAGGAGTAATCATCAAAAGGGCCAGACGGCGGCACGCCCACGGGCCAATAACCGGTACGACCGGGCACATCCTGAATGGTGGTCATGGTGCCCGCAGTCAGGACATCGATAGTCTCGGCGCTGTAGGCGTAGCCGTTGAGGAAACGGGTGTAGATTTCGCCATTGCGAAAGATCGGCTCTTGAAGAATTTTACTGACATAAGCCAGGTTGGTTTCAATGCCGTAAAGTTCTGTCGATTCCAGCGCCTCCAGCAGTGCGGCAAGTGCCTGCTCACGATCTGGCTGCCAGGCAATAATTTTGGCGAGCATGGGGTCAAAGAACGGCGAGACCTCAATGCCCGGCTCTAACCAGTGGTCAATCCGCAGATGCTGGCCATCCGCTGTAGGGAAGCTCACTTCGGGCAGCAGGCCCGCCGAGGGCTGAAAATCCTTGCCGGGATCTTCCGCGTAGACCCGCACCTGAATGGCGTGACCATTGGGGCCGGATACCTCAAGGCTGTCCAGTGGTGCCATTTCGTCTGCCCCCAGCTTCACCATCCACGCGACCAAGTCGACACCGAATACCTGCTCGGTGACCCCGTGTTCCACCTGCAAGCGAGTGTTAACCTCGAGGAAGTAAGCCTGCTTGCCAGCGGGGTCGTAAATGTATTCCACTGTACCGGCACTGCGATAGGCAATGCTTTCCATCAGTGCCACCGCGCTTTGCTGCAACTCGTTACGCACCGCGTCACTAAGATTCGGCGCGGGCGTCTCCTCAATGACTTTTTGATTGCGGCGCTGGCTGGAGCAATCCCGCTCACCAAGGGCTATGGCCGCGCCCCGGCCGTCACCAAAGATTTGCACCTCGATATGCCGGGCCTGCTCGACAAACTTTTCGAGAAAAATGCCGTCATTGGAGAAGTTGTTTTCACCCAGCCGCTTGACCGATTCAAAGTGACGGGACAGTTCCTCATCGCTATAACAGAGCTGCATCCCAATGCCGCCACCCCCGGCGGTGGATTTCAGCATGACCGGATAGCCAATCTGCTTGGCCTGTACCAGAGCCTCGTCGAGACTGGTCAGCAGATCGGTACCCGGCAACATGGGCACGCCCGCCTTTTGCGCCAGGTCCCGCGCGCTGTGTTTTAGACCGAAGGCTTCCATCTGCTCAGGGGTCGGCCCCAGAAAAATCACACCGCTGTCTTCGCAGCGGCGGCAAAAGCCGGCGTTTTCACTGAGGAAGCCGTATCCGGGATGCACGGCCTGGGCGCCAGACTCGCGAATAACCGCGAACAGTTTTTCGTGATTCAGATAGGTCTGTGCAGCGCTTCCCTCACCCAGACTGTAGGCCTCATCGGCCAGGCTGACATGACGGGATTCCCGATCTGCCTCGGCATAGACCGCGACCGACTTCACGCCGAGTTCCCGCAGGGTGCGAATAATCCGCACTGCGATGGCTCCCCGGTTGGCAATTAGGACTTTATCAAACATGACGTTTTCCAATTTTCATTTAATTCGATTTTTTCGTTTTCCCACTCGAATAACGCTTACCCGCAGCAGGCACATCAACATACCTGTTAAGGCGCCGCCCAAACTGAGACTTCCACCGGCGTTGGGTTATAGGCATTGCAGGGATTATTGAGTTGCGGACAGTTGGAGATCAGCACAATCACGTCCATCAGCGCTTTCAGCTCGACATATTTACCCGGCGCACTGATACCGTCGGCGAAGGTCAGGCCACCTTCCGCGGTAATCGGCACATTCATGAAAAAGTTAATATTGTGAGTAATGTCCCGCTTGGTCATGCCAAAAGCCTCGTTTTCCGCCACCGCGAGCAACCAGGAATCCCGGCAGGCGTGCATGCATTTTTTCTCCAATGCGTAGCGCACCGTGTTGGACTCCGTTGCACAGGCGCCGCCGAGGGTGTCGTGACGGCCACAGGTATCGGCAACGATTTCCAGCATCGGGTTGCACTCATTGCTCATCAGCACCGTGCCCGCCGTCAGATAGACATTGCCCTGCTCGCGAATGGTATCGATCGCGCTATAACGCTCACCGGGATCTTCCGCACTGTAAAACAGGGTATCGGCGGCCTGGTTGCCTTCAAGATCAGTGATGCGAACGGTTTCCCCCGCCTTCACTACCTTCATCCAGTAATCCCCCGCCAACACGGTTTCGTTCAGGCGGGCGTCGCTTGTTTTCTTTTGGCTTTCGAGAATCATTGTGGCCCCCTTAAACGTGCAGTTCGGTGTAGAGATTGGTGTTTTTGAATCCGCGCTGATTTTCCCCGCAGCTGTTTTTACACAGGTCATCCTC
>JBFEVY010000435.1:0-1080 GCA_041546665.1 Spongiibacteraceae bacterium
GGGCGCGCCAACCACCTATGGTCTGGAATTCAGCTACCGCTACTAAGTCAGTTTGATTAACTACACCGACACAATGGAGATAACAATGAAAATGAAATCCTTTACCCGCATCCTGGGTCTGGCCGCCTGCCTGACCCTCAGCAGCCCCGGCAAGGCACTCGAAATTCCCCTTGTTGGCAATTTCGACATGCTCGTCGGCGTCATCCCCTTAGACTCCCTGTTGCTGAATAACGGAGTGCCGGTACTGAGCGATCTGCCCGTACTTGGCGGCCTGCCGCTAATCGACGGAAGAGGGCTGCCGGTCGCACGAGGGCTGGATGAAAGTCTGCGTTTGCTCAGCGGCCTGGGCAATATCCCGCTGGCGCCGGGCGGCACAGGCGGTGGTCTCGGCAGCGGTGAGTTCCCCCTGGTCGATCTGCTGATGAGCGGTGGGCCGACGCTGAACTTCCTCGCCCTGGATGCGGTGCTGGCACCGCAATAGCCGGGAAAACGCGATAGCCAAGTATAAAGGTCCGGAGTCCATTATCAGCTCAAGCTGTAATGGGCTCCGGGCTTTTTTATAGTGTTTTACGGTATTGATACACGGGCGGGGAGTGATTCTGTTCTAACTTTTATTATTAGCTGCGACGACGGGCTTGATTAATTCGGGTAAGCGAGTAATCTTGACTCATGGCACTGATCACGCACTTTTCATTTATTACATCGTATAGCGCACAGGCATTCTCCCCTGTTAGCGCCTTCCTCACTATCGGCGGTTAAGTCGCCGTTTACTTAACCGCCCAAAATCCAAAACACCAATAAACCCGCGCACCACAAATTTGTGTGCTGCGCGTTGAATAATCGTATGGCGACCGTTCGCCGCGTGAGGATTTTGCATGCCTGAAGAAATGAATACGGGGCTGGTTCTGTCGGAATCGGACTACAAGAAACTGTCTCACCTGGTGGATATCAGCCGCTCCACCGCGACTTATGAGCTGGATATGGAGCTGGCCAAAGCCGATATCTGCGCAGATGAACAGCTCCCCGCAACGGTAGTGGCACTGTACGACAAGGTGCACTTTCGGGATGTGGAAAACAACA
>JBFEVY010000258.1:0-5260 GCA_041546665.1 Spongiibacteraceae bacterium
ATTACATTCTTACCTACGCCGAAGATATCAAAGTGTTTGGCGCCAGCGTCAGTACCTTGATCGGCGAGATGAACGTCGCGGGTGAATTGTCCTACCGGGATGATATGCCAATGGTAGCGTCGGGCAATACGGTCATCCTGCCCGGAAATACCACGGCGGATAACGGCGATAACGCAGCCTACCCGGTTGGTAAATCCCTGCACGCCAATCTGTCGGTGATCAACGTCTTCAGCGAGACTGCGCTGTGGGATGGCGCAACCCTGCTGGCGGAAATGGCGTTTAACCGCCGCTTAAGTATTGCAGAAAATGCGGATCAGCTTGACCCCAGTGCAACGCGCGATGCCACCGCAGTCCAGTTTCTGTTTACGCCGGAATATTTCCAGGTGGCGCCGGGGCTGGATCTGAAACTTCCAATTGGTGCCGGTTACGGTGTGAGTGGTCGGTCTTCGGTTAACGGTGCGCTCTTTCCACCGGAAGAGGGCGGCACACTCAGTGTTGGCCTGACGGCGGATTATCAGCGCACCTGGCAGGCAGGAATCAGTTACACCCACTACTACGGTTCCGCCGGATCAGTTGTGAAATACGACACGGCGGTTCCCGAGTTGTCGTACGACAACTTCCACGGCGACCGGGACTTTGTGTCCATCTCGATTCAACGCACTTTCTAATAATTGATTACACATCAGTGTAACTAGGAGTTTGTTATGAAACATAACAAGATGATAGCGGTCATGGCGTCGGTTCTCGCGCTCAGCACTGCACCCGTCTTTGCCGCTGTCTCTGCAGAAAAGGCTCAGGCTCTCGGTAATAGTTTGACCCCGGTTGGCGCGGAAAAGGCGGCAAATGCCGATGGCAGTATCCCAGCCTGGACCGGTGGGCAGACTGAAGCCCTGCCGGGAAAACATCTGGGCGATATTCCCGCGCAGATTTTTGAAGGCGAGCAGCCGCTCTATAAAGTGACTAAAGCTAATATGGCGCAATACGATGCGCTATTGTCTGATGGCGTCAAGGCGCTGCTGAATAAGTACCCCGATACCTTCTATATCAATGTGTATCCCACTCATCGTACCGGCGCACATCCGCAGTCGGTATACGACAGCGCGCTTGCCAACGCCACCCGCTGTGAAACCGCTGAAGGTGGATACAGCCTGAAAGGTTGCGCGGGTGGTGTGCCCTTTCCCGTGCCGCAGTCCGGTGTTGAGGTCATGTGGAACTTCCTGCTGAGAACCGAAGCGCCATCTATTGAGTATGTATTTAAAAATATTGTGGGTAACTCCGACGGTTCGCACACTCTGGCGACGCGCAACGAAATTGCCTTCCAATACCCGCAGTTTTATGGCGGAGCTACACCGGAAAGCTGGAATGGTGAGTACGCCTTGTTCCGCTTTAATACCCTTGAACCCCCATTTAAGGCAGGCGAATCACTGGTAATCCGGGATGGTATCGATCTGGATAAACCGCGTCAGGCTTGGCAATACCTGCTGGGACAGCGCCGTGTTCGCCAAGCGCCGACGGTGTCTTACGACACCCCGGACTTTGTTGCCTCCGGTGCAAACTACTTTGACGAAGTACAGGGGTTTTTCGGTGCGCTGGATCGTTTCGACTGGGAACTGGTCGGCAAGAAAGAGCTGTTGATTCCCTACAACAATAATGGCTTTTTGGGTGCCAGCGTCAAAGACGCTTATATGAAGTATCACGCCAACCCCGAGAAGCTGCGCTGGGAGCGCCACCGTGTCTGGGTCGTAGAGGCCAAGGTACGTGAAGGCAAACGCCACGCGGTTCCGTCGCGCACCTATTACCTGGATGAAGATACCTGGCTGATTGCGCACGTGGATGGCTATGACTCTGAGGGTAATCTGTGGCGGACGTCTATGACCACGCCTTTTGTGGTGCCCAAGGTGCCGGCCACCATGCTCAAAACCACCATGGTATTTAACCTTCAGGCCAACACCATGAGTGTGATTCAGGCACTGCAGGAGGAATTCCTCGAAGTGGTAGAGCCAAAGCCGGAAACCTATTTTACCGGCGATGCTGTTGCCGCTGAGGCAATGCGGTAGAAGCTGCCGGGGCGCTCGATAATTCGAGCGCCGAGCTATTTAGAAAATTGTTATTTCGTGGTCATGATAATGAAAAATACAAGATCTTTAACGCTGGCGAAAATGATATTGGCAATGGCTGGAATGCTGCCAATGGTCGCTTCGCAAAATGCGTTTTCACAGACATCGCAGAATATTTTTGCTGATCTTGATGAAACACCGGCAGCCCAGGTGATGGATGCCAGTCACTCTGTGCAACTGGCGGTGGCCAGCGCCGGAGAACGCCTGGTCTCTGTCGGTGAATACGGCATTGTATTGCTCTCGGATGATCACGGTAACAGTTGGCGTCAGGTCACTGGCGTGCCGGTTAGCGTCACGTTGACCGATGTTGAGTTTGTGTCGACAACAGAAGGCTGGGCTGTTGGCCACGCCGGTGTGGTATTGAAAACCGACGATGCCGGTGAAAGCTGGCAGCGGCTTATGACGGGTAAGCAACTGGCGACGATAATTCAGGACGCCGTTAAAACTCTGCCGGATGATTTTCCCAATGTGCGCGCTATACGGCGCAATGCCGGTTATCTGACCGGACAGGAGCCGGTTCTCGATGCGTACTTTTCCGCGTCAGGTGAAGCCTGGTTGCTGGGTGCCTACGGCTTGGCACTGCGCAGTCAGGATGGCGGCCGCAATTGGGCATCGGCCTTTGCGACAACGGGCAATCCGAATTCCTATCATTTATATCAGTATGTTCACGGTGAGGCGAGCAGTCTGATTGTCGGCGAGCGCGGTCTGGTAGCGGGCAGTGAAAGCGCGGACGGTAACTACGTGCAGCGCCCGGTGGATTATCAGGGAACATTCTTTGGCGGGGTGGCGCTGAGTGGCGGCGAATATTTGCTGTACGGACTGCGCGGTAATGTGTGGCGCGGTAAGGGTGAGCACTGGCGCCGTTTAAATACCACCTCGCAAGCGTCTTTTAGTGCGGCGCTTCCAACTGACCGGGGCGTCATATTAGGTGATGTTACCGGCCGTTTGTTCGTTGTGGACGAGGGGGGAGAGTCGCTTCGCGAGCTGTCTGAGTCTTCTGATGCGGCGGTAACCGATCTCGCGCTGAATACCCGCGGTGAACTGATCATGGCTACGGCCCGTGGTCCAAAGCGCCTGGCGCTGGATAACACGGAGTTAAAATAAATTATGAATAGCAGCGCCAATAAAATCTTTGCTGAAAGTATCCGTCGGCTAGAGGATTTCGATAAACGATCCGGCAATATCATCGAGCGTATGTTGTTCAATCACCGTCCGGTGATTGTGCTGACCTGCTTGCTGATTACGCTGTTTCTGGGCTTCCAGGCGCGCGATCTCACAATGAGCGCGGCCTTTCAAAAAATGATTCCGGCGAATCATCCCTTTATCGTCAATTACCTCGAAAATCGAGCCGATATGGCCGGCAGTGAAAACTCATTGCGAATCGCGGTAGAGGCCAGAGAGGGCTCCATTTTTACCGACGACTATCTGAAGACCTTGCAGAAAATCAGTGAGGAAATGTTTCTGCTGCCCGGTGTGGACCGGCCCTATATGAAGCACCTTTGGGCGCCCGCAGTGCGCTGGTCTGGGGTAACCGAGGTCGGGCTCGATGGCGGTCCGGTAATTCCCGATGATTACAACGGCTCGCGCCGCAGTATCGATCAGGTGCGGCAGAACGTGGAGCGTTCAGGTGAAATTGGCCAACTGGTGGCGGAGGACTACAAGTCCACGGTGATCTTCGTGCCACTTCAGGAGACCAATGCGGTTACGGGTGAAAAGCTCGATTATCTTCAACTCGGGCAAAGCCTGGAAGCGCTGCGAACAAAATACGAGGCTGAGGGTGTCAATATTTACATTACCGGGTTTGCCAAGGTCTTCGGCGATCTGATTACCGGGATGCAGGAAGTGCTGATTTTCCTCGGCATTACCATCGCCATTTGCACCCTGGTGTTGTTCCTCTACACGCGCTGCCTGCGCAGTACGCTGTTGGTGGTCGCCTGCTCGATGGTGGCGGCGGTATGGTTGTTGGGTTTGCTGAGTGTGCTTGGGTTTAGTCTGGACCCGTATTCGATTCTGGTGCCCTTCCTGGTCTTTGCGATTGGTATGAGCCACGGCGCCCAGAAAATGAACGGCATCATGCAGGACATCGGCCGCGGTACCCACCGTCTGGTTGCTGCACGGCATACCTTCCGGCGTTTGTTTGTTGCCGGGTTAACGGCCCTGCTGTCGGATGCGGTGGGCTTTGCGGTATTGATGGTGATTGATATTCCGGTGATTCAGGACCTGGCCATCACTGCGAGTATCGGGGTGGCATCGCTGATTTTTACCAATCTGATTTTGCTGCCGATTTTGCTGTCTTACACCGGGGTGAATGAGAAAGCGGCGAAGCGCAGCGTTGAGGCGGATATCGCCAGCCAGGCCGATGTAGAGCATATCAAGCATCCGGTGTGGGCAATGCTGGATCGGTTTACAGAGCGAAAAATTGCTGCCCGGACCATCGCCGTATTTATTCTGCTCGGCGTGGGCGGCGCGGTGGTGGGCACCAATGTCAAAATCGGTGATACCGGAACCGGTGCTCCCGAGCTGCGTGCCGATTCCCAATACAACCTCGACAACCAGTTTATGGTGACCAACTACGCGGCCAGTAGCGACGTGTATGTGGTGATGGTGAAAACCGAGCAGTACGCCTGCGCGCGTTATGAAACCCTTAAAGCGGTTGATGCATTGGAGCGCCGCCTGCGACAGCTTCCCGAGGTGGAATCCACTCAGTCACTTGCTGGGCTGTCCAAGGTGTCGAATGTCGGCATGAACGAGGGGAGCCTGAAATGGTGGGGTATTCCCCAGTCCCAGGGCATGCTCAATGCGATCGTGACCCGGGCGCCACGGGAAATGTTTAACCAGAACTGCGACCTGCTGACTGTTTTCGCCTACTTGAAAGACCACAAGGCCGACACCCTGAACAAGGTGGTGGCGCTAACCGAGGCCTTTTCGCGTGAATACAGCACGGAGCAGATTCAGTTTGTTAACGCCGCGGGCAATGCGGGCATAGAAGCTGCGACCAATATTGTGGTCGAGCGGGCCAATTTCCAGATGCTGCTGTTGGTCTACGCGGCGGTGATTATTCTCGCCTTTGTCACGTTCCGCTCCTGGCGGGCGGTGGTCTGCGCCGTTGTTCCGCTGATGATCACCTCGTTGCTGTGTCAGGC
>JBFEVY010000286.1:0-4738 GCA_041546665.1 Spongiibacteraceae bacterium
AATTGAAGGAGTTTTTGCGTGATCGCCTAACCGGATATAAAATGCCTCGCTATATTGAGGTTCGCGATGAACTGCCCAAAACCAATGTTGGTAAAGTCCTGCGCCGTAGTCTGCGGGATGAAGAGTTGGCCAAGCATGCAGCCAAATCGGCGTGAGCCTTCTGCTAACGAAAAAAGGGCGCCTCTGGCGCCCTTTTTTGTTGCCGACCGTTTGATGATTGAGAGCTGATGACAGCCACACCTTCTTGGAAAACACTTCACGATCTGATTTCTCAGGCCTTGTTGCCGGATCAATTCCCGCTGCGCCGGCGCGCTAAACAGTTGCGCAGAAAGCAGCAGGAAGGGGAGGATGTGGCCGAGGCGGTTGCGGAGCTTCAGGCTCGAATCGCCGCCTCAGTAGCGCGTTACGAACAGCGCCTGGCGGCGGTGCCCGAGGTCGAGTTTCCCCCGCAGTTGCCGGTCAGTGAACGCCTGGCAGATATTGAAAAGGCGATCAGTGAACACCAGGTGGTGGTTATTGCCGGGGAAACCGGCTCCGGTAAAACGACCCAAATTCCCAAAATTTGCCTGAAGCTGGGGCGCGGCGTCAGGGGCATGATCGCCCATACTCAGCCCAGGCGTCTGGCTGCGAGAACGGTCGCCCAACGGATTGCCGATGAATTGAACACGCCGATGGGTGAGGGCGTGGCGTTTCAAATCCGCTTTCAGGATATCAGTTCGCCCAAAAGCTATATCAAGTTGATGACCGACGGGATTTTGCTGGCGGCCATTCAGCAGGATCGCTTTCTTAACCAGTACGACACGATCATCATTGATGAAGCCCATGAACGCAGCCTCAATATTGATTTTTTGCTCGGTTACCTAAAAACCCTGCTGCCAAAGCGCCCCGACCTGAAGCTCATTATCACCTCTGCGACCATTGATGTGGAACGTTTCTCCCGCCATTTCGACAATGCGCCGGTGATCGAGGTGTCGGGGCGCAGTTATCCGGTGGAATACCGCTATCGGCCGTTGGAGGAAATCAGCAGTGACAATGACCTCGGTGAAGGCGTCGAGGCGGTATTACGGGAACTGATCGACGAAGGTAAGCACCGCGACGGGGACACCCTGGTGTTTCTTAGCGGCGAGCGGGAAATTCGCGATGTCGCCAAACATTTACGTCATATTGATCTGCCCGGTGTTGAGGTCTTGCCCTTGTATGCACGCCTGAGCAACGCCGAACAGCAGCGCATCTTCGATTTGCGTGGCCGGCGTGGTTGGCGGGTGGTGCTCGCCACCAATGTTGCTGAAACCTCCCTCACCGTGCCGGGCATTCGCTATGTGATCGATTCGGGAACAGCGCGGATCAGTCGCTACAGTGTTCGCAGCAAGGTGCAGCGCCTGCCGATTGAACCGGTTTCCCAGGCCAGCGCGAATCAGCGCGCCGGTCGCTGTGGCCGGGTGGCGCCGGGTATCGCCTATCGCCTGTACAGTCAGGAGGATTTTGATCGCCGCCCGGAATTTACCGAGCCGGAAATTCAGCGGACCAACCTCGCTGCGGTTATATTGCAGATGTTGCAGATGCGCCTGGGTGACGTGCGGGATTTCCCCTTTGTCGATCCGCCGGACTCGCGTTTTATAAAAGATGGCTTCGCGTTGCTGGCGGAACTGGCGGCGGTGGAAAAGGGCAAGTTAACCACGCTGGGTAAAGGGATAGCACGTTTCCCGGTTGACCCCCGTATCGGACGTTTATTGCTGGCCGCGGCGGAAAAATCCAGCTTGCGGGAAATGTTGATTATCGCCAGTGCGCTCAGTATTCAGGACCCCAGGGAGCGCCCCGCAGACAAACAGCAGGCCGCGGACGAAAAACACCGTCGCTTCTGGCACCCGGATTCAGATTTCCTCGCCTATGTTGCGTTGTGGGACTATGCCGAGGAGAAACGCCAGGAGCTGTCGAACAACCAGTGGCGGAAGCTGTGTCAAAAGGAGTTTTTGTCCTGGACGCGGATGCGAGAATGGCGGGAGGTGCATCACCAACTGAGTTTGATGTGCCGGCAACTCAAGCTGGTGCAGAACAAACAACCGGCGGACTACGACGCTGTACACCAGGCTTTGCTGCCGGGCTTTCTCGGTCAACTCGCCAGCAAGGATGAAGACCGCCTGTACCAAGGGGCGCGCAATCGCAAGCTGCGCATTTTTCCAGGCTCGTCGCAGTTCAAAAAATCTCCAAAGTGGATTGTGGCCGCCGAGCTGGCCGAGACCACGCAGCTTTATGCCCGCGGTGTGGCGCGCATCGAACCGGAGTGGGTGTTTGGCATTAACGACGCGCTGCTAAAACGGCATTACTACGAACCCCATTGGCAAGGGCGCAGCGGGCGAGTCATGGCCCTAGAGCAAACCCTGCTCTATGGCTTGGCGATACGGGACCGGCACCGAGTGCACTACGGTCCTATTGATCCAGTGATGTCGCGACAGATTTTAATTCGTGAAGCGCTGGTTGAAGGGCGTTATAAGGGGCAGGCGGCTTTCTTTAAACACAACAAGGTCTTGTTAGAAGAAGTGGCGCAGCTAGAGGACAAAGCACGTCGCCGCGATATTCTGGTGTCGGACGAGGAGCTGTATCGCTTTTACGATACGCGCCTGCCTGAAGGTATTACCACTGCCAAACATCTCGAAAGTTGGGTAAAGAAACAGAAAAATCGCCGTGTCTTGTATATGACACGGGACGACTTGATGTTGCGCACCGGCAACCTTGAGGAGGCCCAGTTCCCAGATACATTGCGGGTTGGCAACACCGATCTGGCGCTGAGTTATCACTTCGAACCGGGTAAGCCCGAGGACGGTGTCAGTGTCTCTGTGCCGCTGAATATGCTGGCGACGCTCCCCGGTGGGCATTTTGATTGGCTCGTACCCGGGCTGCTGCGCGAGAAATGCATCGCCCTGGTGAAAGCGCTGCCGAAGGCTCAGCGCAAATTGCTGGTACCTGTGCCGGATTATGTGGATCGTGCGCTGCAGCGACTGATTCCGGGCGACCAGCCCCTGTTGCCTGACCTGGCAATGGCCCTGCATCGCTTGTCGGGGGTGGAGATTGATCTGCCCAGCTGGGCCGCGGTAGACATTGACGATTACTACCGGATGAACATCAAAGTGCTCGACGATGCCGGCAAGGTGCTGGTACAGGGGCGGGACATTGACGCGTTGCGGGAACGTCTGGCAGACCGTATGCAGCGTAGTATTGCCGAGGAGGCCTCCGGCGGATTTGAGGTGCGTCGCCTAAGTAGCTGGGACATCAGCCGTCTTGAAGAAACCCACCAGTTTAAACAGGGAGGCGCGACGCTGACTGCCTACCCCATGCTGCGCGACTGTGGCGATGCCGTTGAGCTGGAGCTTGCCGAAACGGCTACCGAGGCGAGCCACCAATCCCTGAAAGGAGTGGCCCGTTTGCTCTTGTTGCGCCTGCCTCAGCAGTGCAAGAAGTTGCGGGGGGAAATGTTCAGGGATAACGCCATTCAGCTCCAGTTCGCGGCGCTCGGTGCCAGCCGAGGTGCGTGGTTGGAGGAGTGTTTGCTCGCCGCAGCAATCGGCGCTTTTCGTTTGACGGAGCAAGTGCTGCCGCGAACGCCGGATGAGTTTCAGGCCCTTTACGATGCTGGCCGAGGGGATTTTGTGGGTGAGGCGGAGCGGCTCGGGCGTCTGCTCACTGAAATTTTGGGGCTCTATGCTCAGGCACACAAGCAGCTGAAAAAGCTCAACGCCCTGAATATGATTCACAGTATTAACGATATGAAGCAGCAGTTGGCACGGCTGTTTTCACCGCATTTTATTCTCGAGACCCGGGCTGAAGAACTGCGCTGCTTTCCGCGCTATCTCAATGCGCTGTTGCAACGCATCGATAAGTTGAACGGCCACTATCAGCGGGACCGGCAGTGTACGCTGGTATTGGAGCCTCTTCAGGAAAAACTTGATGAGTGCCTCAAACGTCGCCCGGAGTTGTTGCAGGAATCGCCCCGGCTGAGGGAATATCGTTGGCAGTTGGAGGAGTTTCGGGTATCCCTTTTTGCCCAGGGCTTGGGTACCCAGATGCCGGTTTCTGAGAAACGTTTAAAAAATCTCTGGAAAGAGGTTGTGGACGATGTAACATTCCGGTGACTCCTGCATCAAAGGGGCGAGTGGTTTGGGATCTGTTGGATGACATAACACGTACAAACCGCCAAAGATTATCCATTTTCAACGACAACGCTACCGGCGCCTGGCGCCATCAAGGAGAACGATATGGCCTCATTTAACAAGAAACCGCTGGCTACGGCTTTTAGCGCTGCGCTGCTCGCTACCGCAGTTGCACCTGCGATGGCAGACAGCAACCCCTTTTCCGCCACACAGTTGAGCGGGGGTTACGACCTGGCAAGCTATGCCGGTGATAAATCCGCTGAAGGCAAATGCGGCGAAGCCAAGTGCGGCGCTGAGAAAGCCACGAAAGAGGGCAAGTGTGGTGAAGCCAAGTGTGGCGCTGAGAAGGCTGCCAAAGAAGGTAAGTGCGGCGAAGCCAAGTGCGGTGCCGAGAAGGCCGCTAAAGAAGGTAAATGTGGCGAAGCCAAATGTGGTGCTAAAAAGGCCGCTACTGAAGGCAAATGTGGTGAAGGGAAGTGCGGCGCCAAATAAGGGACGTTGGACTTCCAGAGCGTAGTGCCGGCTTAGGGCTTCGTCGGGGCCTGCTGACGGACTTCGCAAATCTTGCTCCGGGCGACATCGATTTTTTCGAG
>JBFEVY010000366.1:0-3297 GCA_041546665.1 Spongiibacteraceae bacterium
GGATAAGCTTGCCGTCCGCTGCAATACCGAAGTCACCGGAGGGGTGGTGGTCGGGATTGTCCGTCAGTAAAAGGTGGGCGCCATCAGGCTTAAGTGCCAGCAGGGGCGCAAAATCCAGCTCAGTCCAGATATCCCCGTTCACCAGCAGAAACGGCTCGCCGCCCAACAGCGGCAGCGCATTAATAATGCCACCTGCGGTTTCCAGAGGCGCATCTTCAACAGAGTGCTGGATCGCCAGGCCATAGCGCTCACCATTGCCAAGATGGCCCAGAATCTGTTCGGCGAGCCAGGCGCTGTTCACCACTACCTCGCGCACTCCCGCGCGCGCCAGCTTTTCCAGGTGGTAGTCAATCAACGCCTTGTCCGCCACTTGCAGAAGCGGCTTTGGACAACTGTCGGTCAAGGGCCGCATACGCGTCCCCAGACCCGCAGCAAGAATCATGGCCTTCACAACCGCCGCTCCCGATACCAGGGCTGCTGACTGGCCAGCGGCAGGAGCACATCCCGGAACCAGCGACAAAATTCAGCCAGCTCAGGGTATTTCTCCGCCACAGTAAGGGTATAGGCGATCACCAAGGGCAGGTCATCAAGGTAGCCAGCCTTGCCATCGCGAAGGTAGAGACGCGCAAAAATACCCAGCACCTTGATATGGCGCTGCAGGCCCATCAGATCAAATTGCCGGATAAACTCGGTTTCTGCAGCAAGCGACAACCCGGCGGCAGTCGCTCTGCGGTGGTACTCCAATACCCAGCCCTCAACATCGTCCTGCGGCCAGGCTACGTAGCAATCTCTCAGCAGCGAGACCAGGTCGTAGGTCGCTGGCCCGCACACGGCATCCTGAAAGTCGATCAGCCCAAGCTCACCATCATCCAACACCATAATATTGCGACTGTGAAAGTCGCGATGCACCAAGACCTGGGGTTGCGCCAGGGCAGTGTCACACAGTTGCTCAAATACCCCGTCAACCATGGCCTGTTCAGCGGGGGCTAGGGAGTGATTAAGCAACGCCGCAACAAACCATTCGGTAAACAACGCCATTTCCCGCCACAGCAGGTCCCGGTCATACTCCGGCAGCGCCGCCTCCGACAGCGGTATACGCTGCATTTGCAACAGCGAATCCATCGCCTTGGTGTAGTAGTGCTCGGCGTCGGATCGATTTTTCAGCAGCGGCAACAGCAGCTGCCCGCCAAAGTCCTCCTGTAACAGAAAGCCCTGGTCCCGCTGCCAACCCAGCAGTGCTGGCACCCTTACGCCGTGTTGAAAGAGCAGGGATTGCACCGCGACAAAGGCCTCGTTGTTCTCTTTGTCCGGCGGGGCATGAACCGCAATCACTGCCTTTTGCCCGGGCGGAGCAAGCCGGTAGTAGCGGCGGAAACTGGCGTCACCAGAGACCATTTCAAGTGGCGGCACCGCGCTGCTGTCCAGATTCAAAGACTCTGCGCTCCAACGGTGCAGAGCGGCCTCAGCGGCAGAGGTTTCTCGGGTATCGACCACGACATCGCTCCAATAAGAGAAAAGATGGTAAAGGCGCGGGCATCCTAGCAGAGAATGCTTTATTATCCACATCCTGTTTTCCGTGCACCGCAAACGCGCAGCCAATACTGCCAAATATACTGACAAGATGCCTGCTTTTCGCCAATCGATCTCGACATTAATGTGCCTTCTGTGTTGCCTCGGCAGCACGGCGCCAAGTCGAGCAGCGGAAACCAAAACAGCGGCAGCTACAGGCCAGTATTGCGAAAATGGCGACACGGATGCCCTACCGCCGATCAACTACGACGCCCTGCCACCGTACTACCAGCACTGGTTCTGGGTTCCAGACACAGCCCTTGACGACAGCCCCAACTGTGAACGCGCGCCGGGCTGTCAGGGCCGCTTTGTGGAACCCCCGAGAGACTGGCCGGGCGCTGACCTCGACCCAGTCAATGCACCGCTGGAGGTCTCCGCGGAATCGATCGAGTCATTAGACAATAGCGCAACCATGACTGGGGAGGTTGAGCTTCGCAAAGGCAGCCTCAGCCTGGACGCCGGCTTTGCCCGCTATAACCGCGCCGATAGCACCGTGGTCTTAAAAGATGACGTTCTGCTTCGACAGCCCGGCATCCTGCTGCGCGGCCAGTACGCTGAGCTGGATACCGTAAAGGGCCTGGGGGAGTTGCAACAGGCGGAAATCCTGAGTTTTGAAACCGGCGCCCGCGGTACCGCCGGCCGTATTGCCCGGCCCAGCTACGATTTATTTCTGCTGGAAAGAGCCAGCTACACCCAGTGCACCCCGGACAATGAAACCTGGTCACTGCACGCGGGTCGCATCGAGCTGGACTTCGACAGTGGTCGCGGCGTTGCCCGCAACACCACCATCAAAATTCACGACATCCCCATTTTTTACAGCCCGTACCTAAATTTTCCAGTGGACGACCGACGGGCCACCGGTTTTCTGTTCCCGACCCTCGGCGTAACCGACAACAGCCTCGACATCACCATCCCCTACTACCTGAATCTGGCACCGAACTACGACCTGATTCTGGCACCGCGTTATGTCGAGAAGCACGGCGAGGCCCTGGCATCGGAGTTTCGCTACCTCGCCGGCTACGGCGAATGGGGCCTGAAAAGCAGCTATCTACCCAATGACCAGCAAACCGACGAGAACCGCTGGCTGGTCGGCCTGACAGAAGGCGGTTACTTCACCTCTAGCTGGTCATCCAAAATTGACTACAACCGTGTCAGCGACAGCGATTACTTCACCGACCTCGGCCTGTCCAGCATCGCTCTGAAACGCAGCACCCACCTGAATCAGCAGGCCGCACTGCTGTACTACTCCGACAACTGGACCGGTCTGCTTGAAGTGCAGCGTTACCAGACCATTGCTGCGGTCGAAGACCCCTATCAGAAAATGCCGCAACTCAGCCTGCGGTATCAGTCCCCCACCCGCAACTTCGCTCTGGAGCCCAATCTGGAAGTGGAATACAGTCGCTTTGACCACCGCGACAGCTACGGTGATGGCGGCACTAAGATCACCGGTGAACGGGTTTACAATACCGTTGGCGCCAGCCTGCCGATGCGCTGGCGCTGGGGCTATATCGAACCCAGTATCAACAATCGTTATGTAACCTACCAGCTTGATGACGCCGATCTGGCCGGAGTCAACAGCAGCCCCGACACCAATAGTGTGCAGATTGCCGTCGACTCCGGACTGTATTTTGAGCGTTCCCTGGAAATCAAAGACACCCCACTGACCCACACTCTAGAGCCTCGTGTGTACTACCGCTTTGCGGAGTATCAGAACCAGGACGACCAACC
>JBFEVY010000347.1:0-3576 GCA_041546665.1 Spongiibacteraceae bacterium
CCCATGCGCAGCATTTCATCCGCTTCATCGAGCACCAGATGACTCAGTCCTTCCAGATTCAGCGTGCCGCGGCGCATATGGTCCATCACCCGCCCGGGTGTGCCCACAATAATCTGCACACCCTTTTTCAGCGCCTGCAACTGCTCCCGGTAACCCTGGCCACCATAGATTGCCATCACTTGCAGGCCTTTCATCTGCTTGGCGTAGCTCTGAATGGCTTCAGCAACCTGAATCGCCAGTTCGCGGGTCGGCGCGAGAATCAATGCTTGGGGAAAACGCTTGCTCAGATCAATACGCGATAACAGGGGCAGAGCAAAGGCTGCCGTTTTACCGGTTCCGGTCTGCGCCTGACCAACAACATCGCGTCCCGCGAGGATAAGAGGAATGGTCGCCTGCTGGATTGGCGAAGGTGTTTCGTAGCCGAGGGCGTCGACGGCCTCTGCTACCGCAGGCAACAGGCCGAGGCTATCAAAACGGGGAGCGTCCGCAGTTGCGGAGGATTCTGAATTCATTGGGAATACCGAGTAGTGAAACTGATGTGGCGCCGGCAATTGGCGTCCTTCAGACACTGTACAGGCGTGGGGCGCCGATTATACGTGATGTGCGCCAGCAAAACACGCGCCAAATCTACGTACTAATGCCATTGTGGGACTCATCCCTGCCCCGCCAACCACCAGAAACGCAACATTCCCAGCCACAAAAGATAGCTGACCAACGACGCGGGAAATGCCTTTTGGCCAATTTCGCGCCCTTTCTGCATCTGGGTCGCGGCGTAAAACATCCCACCGGCAATCACAATCTGGAGTAACACCAGTATTTCGGCTTGCGCCCATCCATAGGCACGCCCCTGAATATCGACAGAGGTAAAACAGCTGACAAGGGCGAAGGCGGCATTGACCACAGCAAAGCCCTGAATAATACGATACCTCACTCGACGTCTACGCCCCCGACAAACCAAAGCTTGCAAGCTTAGCGGAGGCAGCCCCCGGGGGGAACGTTAGCGAGAAAATATCACCGCCCATCAAGGCAGCAGTGATCAAGGCAATGATGATCAGAGTCAGGCAATCAACTGGTCGCCTTTAGCCAGGGGACCCTTGCCTTCAAAAAGGACTTCAACGTGGAGATCGCCATTGGTGCTGACGAACTTGCGAATACGAATATTACCGAGGCGTCCATCGCGAAGGCGAATGCGGTACTCTCCGCAGTCCAGCAGCACACTGGCGTTTTTTTTCAGGTGCAAACACCCGCCCCACTGCTGAAATCCAACACCGGTGTTTGAAAGGTACACAGGCACATCGCGCAGGATCTCCAGATCCTGCTTATCGCGTAATACACTGCCATGCGTCAAATCCATTGACTGCCTCCATCTGGACCCAAGGCCTTTTCATTCCGCCGCAAAGACTATTTTTATCGGCGACAACGCGCCCGAAGCGCGCCCATTAAGGCCCTTATATCACAGTCCTTCCAATCCGCACCTTTCTCGGTTAGATAAAAAAGTTATAAAAATAGAATATTAATTACCGTCATCACAAACCCAGCCACGCTACGGCGTTGTCGCGCATGATTTTACGTTGTGAATCCGCCGAAAAACCCGGCATTTCATCAATCATCTCAGCCGGCCAAAGCAGCCCCTCTGGGTGGGGGTAGTCGGAGCCGTTGACAAAGATGTCATCCCCAAGAGCCTTGACCAGATCGGGAATATTGTCTTCGTGAAACGGCACGATGCGACAGTGGCGTTTAAACACCTCACTGGGCAAATCGGGCTTGCCATTGGGCCAGCGGCTTTTGTGGTCGCCCAAACTGTAGATTTTGTCGAGGGTTTTCAGCAAATGAGGTAACCAGGCCGCACCAAATTCAACAATCAGCACCCGCAGGCCGGGAAAGCGTCCAAACAGGTTTTGGAACAGTATTGCCGCCAAATGATCGGTCACCGTGCGTTCCCCCATCCCCACAAAGGTGTTAAACGCGCTAAACCGATGCGAGGGCGGATTGACCGGTTCCCCCCAGGGCGCGGCGTACAACTCATTAAAGGGACCACTGCCAATATGATGAACGACGACCATGCCGATTTCCTGAACCCGCGCCCAGAAGGGATCAAAATGAGGGTCGGCCGGCGACCGCCCGTCGATCGGACCAGTATTCACATGCACCAGGCGACAGCCTTCCGCAGCAATACGTTCCAGTTCAACAATGGCCTGCTCGATGTCGATCAGGGTGATCATGGCGGTGGACAGAATACGCCCATCGCCGCCCCAACCCCAGTCTTCGCTGACCCAACGATTAAATGCACGAACGCTGGGATAGGCGATATCCCGATGTTGTGGTTGGCGAAGCTGATACTCCACGCCACAACCCAGGGTAGGGATCATCACGCTGGCCTCAACGTCCTGCTCATCCATCAGCTTCAGGCGAGCGGAGCGTTCAATAAATTCCGGGCGATCAATGGCCCGAATCGCATTGGCGTTAACCGCACCGCCGTCACTGTCGAGCCCTTTGAAAAAAGCCTTCATGGCCCCAGGCGCGCCAACGTAGTCACCCACCCCAACGCTGAAGAAATTAAGCCGCTCGTCGCCCATCATCATGGTGCCAAAGCCGTCATTACGGCTGCGGTCCACCCACACCGTACGCTGCCGATAGGCCTGCTCAATATGGCGGGTGAAGCAGTCATCGGCTTCGTAGTAGTGGTTGTCGCAGTCGATCAGTTTATAGGGCAATTGAACCGGGGCATTCGTCACGGGCACACCTCTCGCAAAATCCTTAATGCCCAAAGTCTAGCGTTGAACAGCGACACCGGCAGTTACCCACACGCTCATTGCGGATGACATTTCTGCTCAGCAAAAACACCACCTCAGGTGGAAGGAGCCGCCCTCAGGCAGGGAAGTACCGGCTGATGGTATCGACGATGCAGGCAGGCTTGTCGCTGCCTTCAATTTCGATCGTCACGCGCACAACAGACTGCACGCCACCCTTTACCTCTTCTGCGGAAATCAGCTCACCAACGCCGCGAATTCGGGAGTCGACCGGCACCGGCGCGGGAAAGCGCAAGCGATCACAGCCCACATTCACCCCCATGCTAATGCCCTGAACATCGATAATCTGGGGCAGAAACAGGTTAACCAGCGACAACGTCAAATAGCCGTGGGCGATGCACTTGCCGAACGGCCCGTTCTTGGCCTGCTCGGGATCAACATGTATCCACTGGTGATCCCCGGTGGCATCCGCAAAGGTATTGATGCGCTGCTGATCGATTTCCAGCCAGTCACTGGTGCCCAGTACTTCGCCCACGGCATCCAGCAATGCACTCGGCTGAGAAAAAATCCTTGTCATGACGTCTCCGCTAAAGTTAAGACACCCACGATGACCAGGATCATAGCCCCGGTCGAAAGACGGACGCCGCAAAGTTTAAAGTTATCATTTTTGTATATACTTCAGCAGATTAGCACTCTGAACCCGTTAAAAGGTATCGTCCGAGAAGATGACAGAATTCGCTCAACAGATCGGCGCCTGGCTGCACTCACACAGCGGCACCATTGCAACGCTCATTGCCGCCGCCATCGCCGGGCTGGGTATTCTGTC
>JBFEVY010000433.1:0-1531 GCA_041546665.1 Spongiibacteraceae bacterium
CATAGGGTACCCGGCGCAATACCATCCTCAGGACGCCCTTCAGCTTCATCGTAGATGAATCCGCAGATAACGCATTCCCACTTTTTGAAATCACTCATTCTACATCTCCATAAGATCAGGTGATTAACCCGCCTTTACATCGGTTAAAGTCGCATAGCCGCCGAGTATACTATCGTCTAAGGCCTTAAAATATTAAGGAATATCAATATTTGGCCACTGCAGACGCGGCGAAGTGTAGCAACCCTCCCCCTTGGGTCAGCAATCCCACATCTATGGTATAGCGCCATTGCAGCCTCACATGGCGAGACAATAATTCCAGCAACACCGGAAAATTTCGTTGAAATCGACTAAAATCTGCCCCCTTTAAGGAAAGGGGGATGACATCGAAGGAATTCGCTGTCAACATTACCCCGCAAAGAGCAAAAAGAAGAGAATCATGGCAGTCACAACGAGTTCCAATTACCACCACGGCAACCTACGGCAAGAGTTGATGAACCGGGCCGAGCAACATTTGCTCGAAAGCGGTAGCAATGAGCTGAGCCTGAGGGCACTCGCCCGGGAAATTGGCGTCTCACAGACGGCCCCATACCGGCATTTCCGTGACAAAAACGCGCTGCTTGCCGCATTGGCCACCGAGGGTTTTCAGCGTTTTTTTTGCCGCTTGCAAACCCTCTGAGCAGGAACCTCGCGCAGACCGCAGTATGCTGCTCTACGGGATGGCCTATGTCCGCTTTGCGCGGGAACACACCGCACTCTTCCACCTGATGTTCGGCCCCGTACTGCAACCTCGCAATCAATATCCTGAGTTGTTTGCCGCAGGGCGTGAAGCAATCTACAACGTCCGCGGCCTGGTCACACGGGGCATCGAAGGCGGCGAGCTGCGCAATGTGGATGATATTGCCTCCATCGCTCATACCCTGTGGGCGGCGGTTCACGGTGTCACCACGCTTATGCTCGATCACGCCGACACCTATGGTTATCACCGGGACCTGGACCTGCAAGCTGAGAAGTCTCTGCGCATTCTGATTGCCGGGCTGTGTGTCGACCCCACGGAAATAGCCACCCTGCCCTCGGAGGCGACTCACTTTCCGTCTACGCAGGAATTGACTACGGCCTGACGCGCCTGGACGACGATAACGCGACCCAAATTGATTGCCGTTATGACCTTAGGCGCGACTGAGTGTCGCAAGTGGCGGCTCTGACAACAAGCCACGGCAATTAAACCAGGCAATGCCACACAGTAAGACAATACTTGCCAGCGGTGTATACAGAAACGCCAGTGGATGAATCACCACCGGAATTTCCAATACCCAATATTGCACGCCCGCCAGCAAAACACTGCCCGCAAGCGAAGACAATAGGCCAGCAAACAGCCCCACTCCCGCAAACTCCAGCAACAACAATCGATTGAGCAGGCTATTGCCCGCACCAAGCGTGCGCAGCAGGGCATTTTCTTGCAACCGGGAGGCCAGGCTGCTTTGCACATTGGCAACGCAAACCAGTAGGGAGCACACCAGCACCAGGAGCAATA
>JBFEVY010000414.1:0-2207 GCA_041546665.1 Spongiibacteraceae bacterium
CAGCAGCGATGGGGTGCGGAAGGCGTAGCGGTCGTCCGGGTTGGCGGTTTCACGGAAGCGGCCGAAATCATCATCCTGGTTTACGCCATTATCGTTGCCTTTGCCGCGTCCGATTTGTGGCATGGCAAGAACGTGAAACTGTTCGTCGGTCATGAAATCGCCGCTGTGGCAATCGGCGCAGCCTGCCTTACCATAGAATAACAGTGCCCCTACCTTGGCCTGTCCGGACATCGCATTGCGGTTGCCGTCGATATAACGTTTGAAGCTATTTTCGACAAATACCTGAGAGCGTTCGTAACTGGCAATGGCCAGGGCAATATTGGCAAAGGTGATCAGTTCATCTACGGTACCTGAAGGGCTAGAGAAACCTGCGCGAAACTCCTCCAGCCAATTGTTCTCGGCCAGTTCCTGGCTTGCCGTAGCGCCTTGCAAGCGGAGCGCCAGATGATTCCGGGCGGCGCTATTGCCGTTGCCAGCTTCAAACGTAAAACCGCGCATCTCTTCCGGTGAGGTAACGGGAAACAGTGCCTGCGCCATTGTCAGGTTGGCGGGATTTGAGGCGTCGGGGTTACCAAAGGCGGAGTCCGGTGTGCGGATACCGCCGCCAGCGCCGTTTTGCCCCTGCACTTTGTTAAGGCTTTCAACCCGGCCATCGTGAAAAACAACCTGATCCCACATGCCAATATTAAAGGTTGACGGTGCATTTCGGGGGACAGTAGGGCCACCATCGGCGCCAATCGCGTCTGCCCGGTGACGGCGGCCCGGGCCGAGGAGGTCGGCTTGTTCTGCCGCGACGCCTATCGGTAGGGAGAGATCGTCACCGCCACCTAACAAGGGGTGGTGGCAGCTGACGCAGGCGGCGTCCTGATCGCCACCCAGGGCTTTGGTAAAGAACAATTTCATACCCAGTTGGCTAAGCGGAGTGTCAATTGAGGGCAGATCGCGGCCCAGGCTTGGATCAGCGGTGAGACCTTTCTGGAACACTACTTCCGCCAGACCCGTATCCAGCTGTGGGCTATCGGCGGAATTACAGAGTAGGTCCGAGGCGGCAATCTCATCGGGATCAAGATTGTTATTGCGGTTGCTGTCCGGGCCCGATTCGACCAGCAATCCACCAAAAACGCAGCTTTCGTCTAGCGGTGCGAGCGCAGTCTGACGAATCAGGCTCGAAGTGCCGTTATGACCGTCATCGCCGTTACAAGCAGCCAGAAGTGCTGCGACTACAATTGGAAGAAAACGCGGGTTTGGCTGCATGTTACATCCTTTTTAAGTTGTCCCTGAGTACCCCGGCGGTAGCAGCCCGGAGCAGGTGTTATTTGCTGAAAATTTGTGCAAGGTTACTATTAATATAAGTTTGAGCCAGACCCTGCGTTGATTCGCGTAAGAATCTGAGATCAACGTCTCACTTTTCCTATGAATCAGTCTGATAGCGGTTATGTAGGTGTTTTTACCTAGTGGGTGCGCTCCTCCGGGGATGCCGTTTAGCGCGACGACAGGGTTTTTACTGTATTTTATGTCGGGAATAACGTTTTGAATAAGGTGTCAGGATTGTGATGCTTGAATACTATCCACTATTAAAGCTGTCTCATATTTGTCTGGTGTTGTTATCCGGTCTGCTGTTTTTACTGCGCGGCGTATTGCTCTTTATGGGCTCTTCTCTGGGGCGAGGTAAAGGGCTAAAGCGATTATCGTATGTGAATGATAGCTTTCTCCTGCTTGCCGGGCTGGGCTTGTTGTGGGTACCGGTAAATAACCCATTTCACAACCCCTGGTTGTTTGTGAAATGGGGGTTGCTTATTGTTTATATTGGCTTGGGGATCTATGCATTTCGCCTTGGTCGCAGTAAACCTCGATGTCTAGTTGGCTTTCTGTTGGCCCTGGTGGTTTATTATTTTATGTTTACAGTTGCTCGAAACCACCACCCATACGGTGTGTTTTCCACTTTATAGGCTCGGTTCGACGCCTTTTTAGGGAGCTGGGAGTAGACTCTTCGATCGTTTATTGGGTTTTGTCCGGAGGCTTCCCACTTCGTTAGCGATAATAGACGTACAGGTATTTCTTTCTGCCTAGAACAGCGCAAGGTGATAGCTGAGTGCGGAGGCGTCTCTCTCGTAGGTGATGCGGCCGGTTAGCGCGCTGTAGCTGACTTCATAATAGCGGGTGAGCGCTGAGCCTGGTGGCACGGCAATGCTTGGCTGAATCTCGAC
>JBFEVY010000090.1:0-11233 GCA_041546665.1 Spongiibacteraceae bacterium
TAGGCAAACTTCATGGTTATTATTCCGTTATTGTTTGAACTAGGATGCAGCCATAGTATTCAGCCCCGCGGCCCGGGCAATACTGTAGACCGACTACCCCATGGCACTTCGCGCAGCATTCCTCATTTCTACTCCATACGGACTACCTTTCAGCAAGGATTTTGTTAGTATTGCCAAATAGTTACTTGCCTGGCACCAACAGGCCCCCACAAAAAGAATAACCGCCTGCGGGCGGCCATAGGTTCCCAAAATGAATTTGAGCGCGATAAAAGACTCCAGAAGTCATCGCACCCGCGACGTTATTGTTCGTGCGGCCGAACAGCTTTTTGCCGAACAGGGTATAGAAGCTGTCTCGATCAATACCATTACCCGCGCCGCCGGCCAGAACAACCGCAATGCCGTGCAATACCACTTTGGTAACAAGGCCGGACTGCTTCAGGCCATTTTTGACAAGCACGGTCCGGGGGTAGCCGCACGCCGCGCCAAACTCGTCGATCAAATGCTCAGCGAGGACATTTCACCACCGCGACTGATCGCCAGCGCCATCGTCAATCCGCTGCTTGAGAAGATGGAAGACGAAGATGGCGGCGAGGCATTTATCCATATCAGCGCGGAGCTGATTACCAGTAACACCCTCGGCTACGCCGTACCCGAACGCAATACCATCCAGCTGGCCCGGGAGGGAAAACTGGCCCACTACGCCGCCAACGAACTCACCCATTTACCCAAAGAGGTTGCACTGCAGCGCATCCTGCTGGTCAATGTGCTGGGCTTTCACGCTCTGTCTGATCACGCCCGGGTTCGCAAGAATGCCGAATTTGATAGCATGGCAAGAAACACCGCGTTTATGGCCAGCAACCTGATTGACAGTATGGCGGCCATTCTTGAGACGACACCCTCAACAGCCACGCTGGACATGCTAACCCACTGAGACTCTACACGTATTAAGGCCACATCTATGACCAAGCTGTTTTCGCCGATGACGTTTAAAACCGGCCAAACCATGAAAAACCGTTTCATGCTGGCGCCGCTGACCAATTTGCAGAGTCACATTGACGGCACCCTTTCCGATGATGAATACCACTGGCTGACCATGCGCGCCAAGGGTGGCTTTGGCGCCACCATGACCTGCGCCTCCCATGTCTCGCCAGAGGGCCTGGGCTTCCCCGGCCAACTCGGCTGCTTTGACGACAGCCACATCGACGGTTTAAGCCGCCTGGCCTCGGGTATAAAGGCGGAAAACAGCGTGGCGCTGATCCAACTCCACCACGCCGGCATGCGTGCCCACGAAAGCATTGAGGGCAAGCCGGTCTGCCCTTCAGACAACGCCGAGTTTGGCGCCCGCGCCCTGTCCCTTGAAGAGGTCGAATCGCTGCGGGATAAATTCGTTGCCGCCGCCCTGAGAGCGGAAAAGGCCGGTTTTGACGGCGTTGAGCTGCACGGTGCGCACGGCTATGTCATTGCCCAGTTCCTCAGCCCCACCATCAACCAGCGCGACGATCACTACGGTGGTTCACTGGAAAACCGCAGCCGCCTTTTGCGGGAAATTATCGATGCCATTCGCGCCCAGTGCCGCAAGGATTTCATTCTCGGACTTCGCCTGTCCCCCGAACGCTTTGATATCGACATTGCCGAAATGCGGACACTCGCTCAGGAACTGTGCAACGAGGGCAACATCGACTTTCTCGACATGAGCCTGTGGGACGCTTTCAAGGAACCTGAAGACGCCGCATTCAAAGGTCGGACACTGATTTCCTGCTTTACCGAACTCGATCGCGGCGACGTACTGCTTGGCGTGGCCGGCAAGGTCCACACACCCGCTGGTGCGCAACGATGCCTCGAGGCCGGCGCCGATTTCGTTCTGCTCGGCCGCGCCGCTATTCTCAACCACGACTTCCCCAAACAGGCCGCAGCCAACCCCGACTTCATCCCCACCACCGCTCCGGTGACGGCAGACTACCTGCGCAAGGAAGGCTTGGGTAAGGCCTTTATCGGCTATATGTCGACCTGGAAGGGTTTTGTTGAAGGTTGAGCTAAGCGTCGGCATTACGCCAGGGCGCGATCAAGCAAGGTACTTACCGTAAAGGTATAAGGCGCCGGCACACCAATTTGCGCGCACCCGCGCAACACGGGGCCGGCAATACTGTCCAGCTCCAGTGGCCGCCCCTTTTCCCGGTCTACCAACATTGACGTTTTGATGGCATTGAAATGACTGATCAGGTCAAACATCTCATCGAGATCACTCTGACTCAGGTTCACGCCGACCGCCTTTGAAGCAGCAACCGTCTCCGCCATCATACCGTAAACGATATTGCGCAACGCCGGGTCACTGGTCAGCGTTTGCGTGTCCAGGCCGGTTAGCGCCGACAGGGGATTCACACCGTTGTTAATTACCAGTTTGCGCCACAGCTCACACTGGATCGTGTCGCTTACCGTTGTGGTAATACCCAGGTCAGAAAATACCACGTGCAAACGTTTGAGCAGTGGTACAAGGGCATCACCGGCCGCTTCCCGGTTCGGCCAAGCGCCAATCACCAGTTGCGCCGGCCCTTCTACAGACACACGCCCCGGCGCGATAATATGCCCGCCGATGCGCACAGCAAGACCGCCCAGCACACGCTCCGGGCCAAGCACCTCCGCAAGCATGGCCTCGTTATCAACACCGTTTTGCAGTGAAAGCACCGGCGCGCTCCCCGCGGTAAACCAATCGGCAAGCTCCGCCATCAGGGCCGCCGTGGCGGTAGACTTAAGGGCGATGACGATTACATCAAAATCATCAGCGCGGTGAGCTTGAATCAGCGTGGGATGATCGTAGGCTGGCAGCTGCTGCGTAAAACGCTCACCCTCGTAATCGACGGTCAGCCCCTGCTGTTGTATCGCCGCCAGGTGAGCACCTCTGGCGGTCACCACGACCCGGTGTCTGCCGGCGGCCAATCTCACCGCGTAGTAACCACCGATACCACCGGCGCCAATCATCAAAACTTTCAGGGGAGGCGTGGACATATCGCGTCGGGCTCAGGGATTACTTCTGGCAGCGGCGTTGAATCGGCTTGGCGATCTTGCCGATAACCCGCAACGACAAGTTACTGCGGGGAGAAATACAGCACGCTAAAACTCTTTTTTGAGACAAGTCGTCGTCACCGATATGCGCCTTGCTCATTGGCCGGTCACTGTACTCGCCCTCCAGTACTTCCACTTTGCAGACGCCGCAGCCACCACCGCGACAACCGACAACAATGCCCTTTTTCCCGGCGCCAACCATACATTCAAGAACACTTTGTTCCGAGCGACAGGGAAACTCGACATCCAGCTCTTCAAGGTATACCCGATGTGTCATGTCGAGCCTCCGTTATTCTAATTGTGTGGTTTCGCTGATTTCCTTAGGGCCTGTCGGCCCTAGGTCAGCACCGACAGGAAAGATTCCCGCGGTGTATTGTCCTGGGAAAACTGCGCCGGCCCCATTTCCGAGGTATCCCAGGTCAGGGTCGGAGTATCCGGGTAATGCACGTAACCACCGGCGAACACTTCGTTGCGATTGCCGGAGGGGTCGAAGTAATAAATGGTATTGCCCCGGGTTACCCCGTGGCGGTTTGGACCCACATCCACCGGAATGCGGTGCTTGCCAATCAGGTCTGCCGCGTGAATCACGTCGGTCTCCGACTCCAACAGGAATGAGACGTGGTGAAAACGGCCGGGCTCGGGGTTAATTAAAAAGGCAATATCGTGGGGTTTATTGGAGCAGGTCAAAAACACCGCCAGGGACTCCCGGCTTTCCAGGTCTTCAATGCGTTCGCTGAGAACAAAATCGAAAACCTCTCTAAAGAAGCGTGCACTTTCATCGATATTGGGACCGCCAAGCAGGCAGTGGTCCAGGCGGTTTATCCGGAATCCCCGCACCACACCTTCGTCGGGAATTACTCCGGGATTGCGCGTGCCGAGGGTATTGCCCACTTGCTCCTTCTCGGCATACAGCTGTGTGCGATGCCCAGAGGGCAAAATAAACTCCAGCCGGCGCCCGCTTTTGGGATACACCCCGGCCTCTATATGCGCCACCTCCAAACCGAACTCACGTATTTTCGGTTCAAATTCGTCCAGCGTCGCATCTGAATCGACCTTGAAGGCAACATATTCCAGACCAGCGGTATCGGCCTCTTGCAAGACCAGTGAATGGTGATCGTGCTCATCCCAGGCCTTGCAGTAAAGCTTTTTTCCGGTCTCATCAGTCATCATTTCATGAAGCCCCATATGCTCTACATAGTGCCTGCGGGCAGCGTCAATATCCATCACGCGAACACCGACCTCGCCAAGCCTTAATACACCTTTCAGTGCCATACCTCACCTCTTCTTTTTATCTGCCCGCTTATCTAACGATAATCTTAAGTTCGATCAACCCACTACAGCTTTCAGCAAACCACGCTCTTTGGCCATGGTCATTGCGGTGTCGTCGATCATGTCTTCCTGGCCGCCGATCATTTTCTTGCGCCCCAACTCCACCAAAATATCCCGTGCCGGCACGCCGAAACGCTCCGCCGCACGCTTCGAGGGCAACAGGAAGGTCGAGTAAACACCGGCATAACCCAGAGTCAGCGATTCGCGATCGACGCGAACAATGTGATCCATCATCGGCACAATCACATCTTCCGCCACGTCCATCAGCTTGAAGACATCGACATTGGTTTCAATGCCCATGCGCTCACATACCGCCGCAAACACCTCCAGTGGAGTATTACCCGCACCGGCACCCAGGCCAGCAACAGAACCATCAATGCGTGAAGCACCAGCAGAGATTGCCGCAACGGAATTCGCTACGCCCATGCCGAGGTTGTGGTGGCCGTGAAAGCCGATCTCAGTTTCAGGTTTAAGCACATCTCGCAGCGCCCGCACCCGGGCAATTACATCCTCGGGCAGCATATAGCCGGCCGAATCGGTGATGTAAACGGTGTTGGCGCCGTAGGACTCCATCAGCTTGCCCTGCTCGGCGAGCCCCTTGGGGTCATTCAGATGCGCCATCATCAGAAAACCACTGGCATCCATACCCAACTCGCGCGCGCAGGCGATATGCTGTGGCGAGGTATCTGCTTCGGTGCAGTGGGTGGCCACGTGAACACTGCGCGCTCCCGCCTCATAGGCGGAGCGAAGTTCATTCATGGTGCCCAGACCAGGAATCAGCAGAACCGACACAACCGCTTGCTTCATCTTCGAAGCAACCGCGCTGATGTACTCCTCGTTGCTGGCCAGAGCAAAGCCGTGCTGCAGCGAATTGCCACCGAGACCGGCGCCGTGTGTGACCTGTAAATAGGGCACGCCGGCATCGTCCATTGCCGTGGCAACACGCACCATCTGCTCGACTGAAATCTGCTCCCGCTTGGCATGCATGCCATCGCGCAAACACATATCGTGCAGGATGACTTTGCGCCCTTTCAGATCGCCACTATTCATTGAATCAGTCATTACGCCACCTCCACGGGCTCAGGATTGAACGTGCCTTCCAGTATTTCCTGGGCAAACATTTCCGCGGTACGGGTGGCCGACGCGGTCATAATGTCGAGGTTGCCGGCATACTTGGGCAGGTAATCGCCCAGGCCTTCCACCTCCATAAATACAGTTACCCGCCGGCCGTTAAAGGTCGGGCCATTAACCAGACGATAGCCGGGCACATAGCGCTGCACTTCCTTGATCATCGCCAGCACAGATTCGGTAATTTTCTGCTCGTCGGGCGTCTCGTCAGTCAGACAGGAGATCGTGTTGCGCATGATCATGGGCGGCTCGGCGGGATTGATTATCGCCAGCGCTTTACCACGCCGCGCACCACCGACTTTAACCAGCGCGTTAGAAGTGGTGTAAGTAAACTCATCGAGGTTTGCCCGGGTACCTGGACCAATAGAGAGCGACGCCAGCGTGGCAACAATTTCGGCGTACTCCACCGACTGCACCTGAGCCACCGCGTTCACGATGGGGATGGTGGCCTGACCGGCACAGGAAATCATATTGACGTTCATTTCCAGTTTATCGGTATGCTCGCGCAGATTCACCGGCGGCACACACAGGGGGCCGATCGCTGCTGGAGTCAGGTCGATCATCAACACACCCAGGGCATTCAGCTTGCGGCTGTTTTCCGCGTGAACATAGGCACTGGTCGCGTCAAAAGCAATCTGGATACCATCCGCCTTCACATGGGGCAGCAGACCGTCTACGCCTTCGGCGGTAGTCTTCAAACCCATTTCTTGCGCACGCTTAAGCCCCTCAGATTCGGGGTCGATACCCACCATCCACACAGGCTCCAGGTACTCACTGCGACGGATTTTATAAATCAGGTCGGTGCCAATATTCCCGGACCCGATCAAAGCACATTTAATTTTTCGCACGTGTTACTCCTCCGCGGCCTTGACGTCACTCAGCGCGGCCTGCTGGTTCCTCGCCGCTAGAGTTGTGCCCGCCACATAAAATTCATGTTTGCCATGTTCCGTAATCAGAATGCGTACACTTTCGGCGCGCACTCCGAGACTGGCGGTGACCGCTTCGGTCACCGCCTTTGCCACACCGGATTTCTGCTCATCGGTGCGACCTTCCATCAAATGCATTTCGATAATCGGCATTTTTTTCTCCCGTCTTTATTCTTTATTCGCCAAACCGAACTGTTACGCTACCCAGATCCTGATAACGCGCGATCACGGTGTCCCCCGGCGCAACAGCGATCGCCTCAGTAATCCCGCCGCTCATCACAAAACTGCCTGCGGGCAGCGTTTCGCCCAGCTCGTGAAGCAGTTTGACCACCATTGCAACCGCTTCCGCGGGGTGCCCCATCACTGCCGCCGCGGCGCCCATGCCGACAATCTCGCCATTTTTTTCCATGACCACGCCCAGAGTGCGCAGGTCGAGGTCTTTCGGATACCGGGCCCTTCCGCCACCGACAAAACGGGCAGAGGAAGAGTTGTCGGCAACGACGCTTTCCAGATCAAATTTGAAACCGGAAAAGCGGGAATCGATAATTTCAATAGCAGGCAAGACATAGTCGGTCGCCGCGATGACTTCTTCGGCGGTGACATCGGGCCCTGCCAGGTCCTTGTTGGTGACAAAGGCAACCTCGCACTCCACCCGCGGGTGAATCAGACCGGCGACCGACACCACTGAACTCTCGGGCTCAGCCATTTTGTCGGTCAGAAAACCAATCGACGGCACATTAACGCCCATCTGTTCCATCTTCGCCTTGGAGGTTAAACCGGCTTTCCAGCCGACCAGGGTATGGCCCTGCTCAATAAACCGGCGGCGCAACTCAGACTGCACCGCATAGCTGTCGGCAATCGTCATCTCCGGATATTCATTGGTCAGCTTGGGAATGGCGTAGGCGCGGGTTTGCGCACCCTCTACCCGTTCACACAGGCGTACAATGTCTTCTCTATTCAACGTCAGACTCATACCGCAGTCCTCCCCGCAAACTTCACTACACAGCTGCCCACGCCGCCGACGCTGCACACCAGCTCATCGCCGTCGGTCACCGGCACCAGGTTGGATTGGGAACCGGAGAGAATGACTTCCCCGGCCTTGAAGGGAATGCCCAGCTCACCCAAAGTGTTAGCCAACCACGCCACCGCATTGGCCGGCGAACCCTGTACCGCCGCACCGACTCCGGTGGAATACAGTTCGCCATTTTTTTCCAGCACCATGCCAGCCATGGTGATATCCACTTCGCGGGGGTCCGCTTTGGCGGAGCCAATCACGTAGACTCCGCAGGACGCATTGTCCGCAACGGTGTCTTCAATTTTGATTTTCCAATCCTTGATGCGTGAATCGACAATTTCGAAACAGGGCGCCACATAGTCAGTGGCGCGAATGACATCCATCGCGGTCACATCGGGGCCTTGCAAATCTTCCTTCAGCACAAAGGCCAACTCAGCCTCGGCCTTGGGTTGAATCAGGCCGTTGAGATCGATCGTCTGCCCTTCCTGATAGACCATACCTGAGGTCAGCTGACCGAAGTCCGGCTGAAATACACCGAGCATGTCCTGCACCGCCTTGCTGGTCACGCCGATTTTTTTGCCGACAATGGTTTCACCCGAATCCAGACGACGCTGGATAAACTGCAACTGAATTTTGTAGGCATCCTCCAGACTGATCTCGATACCTCTATCGGTAAAGGGCACCAGAGTCTTGCGTTCGGTAAACGCCTCGTAGAGTTCGTCGCCGTACTGCTTAATCGTTTTCTCGTCCATTTCAACCTCACAATTTGATGCAGACGTTGCGCAACTCGGTATAAAACTCCAGAGAGTGCACCCCGCCTTCCCGGCCGATTCCAGACTGCTTGGTGCCACCAAAGGCCGTGCGCAAATCCCGCAAAAACCAGCTGTTGACCCAGGTAATGCCCACATCCACTTTGGCAGCAACGCGATGGGCGCGAGCTAAATCCTGCGTCCAGATCGTGGTGGCCAGGCCGTACTCAGAGGCATTGGCCAGGCCGACAACCTCCTCTTCCGAATCGAAGGGCCGGATATGGCAGCAGGGGCCAAAAATTTCTTCCTGAATCACCGCAGAGGATTCTGGCAGGCCGGTCCAGATAGTGGGCTGAATCCAGGAACCTTCTGATAATTCCGCGGGCATATCAGGGACGCCGCCGCCGGTCACAATGGTTGCACCATCCGCTTTGGCTTTAGCGTAATAAGACAGGACTTTCTCGCGGTGCTCGTGGCTGATCAGCGGGCCATAGTCCACGCCGGCATCGGTTGGCCGCCCAATGGAGACCGTTTCAGCCTTGTCTTTCAGGGCAGTGACAAAGCGATCGAAAATCGGGCGTTCAACATAAACCCGCTCGGTACCCAGACATACCTGGCCCGAGTTGAGGAAGGCCGAGCGGAAAATGCCTTCCACAGCCTTATCCATATCACAATCGGCAAACACGATGCCGGCGTTCTTACCACCCATCTCAAAGGACACATCACGCATCCCTTCGGACGCCGCCTTCATGATGGTCGAACCCGTGCGGGTCTCACCAGTAAAGGTGATTGCATCAACCCCTTGGTGCTCGGTCAGGAAGGCTCCCGCCGAGTCCGGGCCAAAGCCGTTAATCACGTTGTAGACACCTTTGGGGACACCCACCTTGTTCATCACTTCGCCAAGCAGCGTTGCGGTCAGTGGGGTCTCTTCCGAAGGTTTGACGACCACGGTATTGCCGCAGGCCAGCGCCGGACCAACCTTCCAGGTCATCAACATAAAGGGAGCATTCCAGGGCGCGATCACGCCAATCACGCCCTTGGGCACGCGAACGCCATAGTTCAACGCGCCACGCCCATCTGGTGTATCTAGGTGAAATGACTCTGTGGGCACGTTTTTAATCACGTCGGCAAACACTTTGAAGTTGGCCGCGCCGCGGGGAATAAACACATGCGTCATCACATGGTGGGGCTGACCGGTGTCGGCCATTTCGGCGGCAACAAAGTCGTCAAAGCGGCGGGTAATTTCGTCGGCCACACCGTAGAGAAGATCAACGCGATCATTGGTGCTGAGGCGACCCCATTCGCCTTTCAACGCATTTTTGGCCGCATTAACCGCCTGGTCCACTTCGCTGCGGCCCGCTTCGGCAACACTGGCGATAATCTGGTTGTCTACCGGAGAGCGCTTCTCAAAGCGTTTACCATCGCTGGCAGCGATAAACTCACCATTGATGAAGTTGTTTATCTGGCGCATATGATTTCCTGATTAATTGATTGCAGTTGATCTGCGTTTACGCGTCTGTAACGTCTTGTTATCCCATTCGCCTTCGAGTGTAGGATCGAAAATACATACCGTCTAATACCATTTACCTAGATACCCAATACCTTTTGGGTATTAATCTGCGCACAAACCGGCACGGCCGGTTTGTGCGCTGAGGTCAGCTCACAACCGTCAAGAAAGTCTCGTGCAGCTTGCGCTGAGGGTAGTCCAGACCCTGACCAAAGTTGTCGAAAGTCCAGGTTAAGGGCTCGTAGTCAGGATAGGGCTGGTATCCGCCCATAAAGGTTTCAAAGCGGTTGCCGGAGGGGTCCCAGGCATAGATGGTACAGCCCCGGGTCACACCGTGGCGGGTGGGACCGATATCGACAGGCACCGAATTCATCGACATGATATCGCCGGCGCGCAACACTTTTTCCCAGCTTTCCATCAGGAAGGAACAGTGGTGCAACTTGCCGGGCTCAGGGTGTTCAACAAAGGCAATATCGTGCACTTTATGGGAACAGGACAACCACACCGCGATTTCTGTTTCGCCGTCATCCGCAATCACATTCTCGACCAGGTAAAAGCCCAATACCTCGGTAAAGATCTTTTTCACCTCGGCGATATTCGGCCCATACAACAATCCGTGATCCAGCCTAAGCGGCGCTATACCCCGCTCGGAGTCCGCGCACCATGGCCCGGGGTTAACTGAGGGAATGCCATTACCCACGGCGGTTTTCTGCGAGTACAGCTCAATATCGTGCCCGGACGGCAGAGTAAACCTGACCCGCTCGCCGGTTTCCAGAAGGTCGCCTGCGGGAATTCGCCGGGTTTCTACCCCGTAGTCATTGAGGTCTTTTTCAAGCTTGTCCAGGGTCTCGTCGTCGAGCACCTTGAAGCCGAAGAAATCGATCCCCGCCTGGTCAGACTCTCTCAAAATATAGCTGTTGTGGTCGCGCTCATCCCAACATTTGAAATAAACCCGCCCCTGCGCATCGCGCCCGGTTTCAACAAGCCCGAGCACATCGCGATAGAAGGTGACCGCCTTGTCCAGCTCGAGTACGCGAACCTGAGCGTGTCCTGGTCTAAGAACTCCGGTGATAGCCATAATGTGTTACCTCTTATTTGTTATTACCGAATTGGTAATCCAATGGATTTGAATGCTTAAATCGATTTAAACAACGGACTGCGAACCTGCTGGGCATCCGCCGCCGAGATAAACTTCTCGGTATAGATGTCCCGCTCAAACAGGCGCCCCTGCATCAAAGTGGAAATACAGGAATCAATCATGCGCGGCGGCCCGCACAGATAGGCCTTGTTACCACTGAAGTTATTGTCGAAATGCGCTCTTGCCGCATCGTGGACAAAGCCGCGAAATCCCGTCCACGTTGAATCCTCTGGTTCATCGGATAGCGCGGGCACGTAGCTGAAGTTGTCGTGGCGCTCGGCCAGTTCAAGAAACTCATCGTGGTAGTAAAGTTCTTCCGCCGTACGCTGCCCGTAGATCAGCGTGATCGGCAGATCAAAACCTTCAGCAAGCAGATCCAGA